>CANRMU010000050.1 GCA_947631895.1 uncultured Bacilli bacterium
TAAGCGGATACCTCGCTCTCGAAGAGAGTCAATCGTTCAGTGAACGATTGAGGGCTCTGCCCCGAGGTAGTTCATTTTCAATAATATTATAGAATCAATAAAAATTGATAAAGAATTTAATAATGAATTGAATAAGTTTATAAATAAAATTAAAAATATAGATAAAGAATTTATTAATAATATTATGAAAAATATTCCTAACGATTGGAACGTTTCTGATAAAGAGAAAATTTTATTAACTAATTATATTTATAATAGATTCAATAGAGTTGATGAAATTTTAAATTTATTAAATATTAAAGGTGGTGATAATAGTGATATATAAAGTTAAATATGCAATTTTAAAATATGTACCAAATTTAGAAAGAAATGAAAGAATCAATATTGCAATTACATTGCATTATCCTAAAACAAAACAACTTGATATGGTTATTATAAATAATTGGAAAAGAATTAAAAATTTTGATGATGAAGCTGATATTCAATTTTTAAAAAAATATGTATATGATTTAAAAGAACAATTTACAGTAAATTTATTAAATGATTTTGATGGAATTAGTTTAGATAATCCATTGCTTCTTGATGAATTGACAAAATATTTTGTAAATAAATTTATATTTGAAATACATGAAATTGACACAAATGAAATGTTTGATGATTTATTAAAAAATTTAAGAAATATATATTTATATTATGAAATTGGTAAAGATAAACGCATAACTGAAAAAGAAAGTAAAGCTTATATAGAACAACATTTATTAGAAAATAACATTTTTTATGAAAAGCGTGGTATAAAAAATAATATTCAAGAACAATATGGTAATAATATTAACTTTGATTATAAAATAGATAATAATTATTACAAATTAATATTTTTAACAGAAGATAATTATGCTGGTTATGTTGGTATTTTAAAAATGTGGATTGCAAATGCAATAATGTTAAAAAAGGAAAATAAAAAATTGATTTTTGTTATTGATGACTTATTAAAAAATGACAGAACGGAAACTTACAAAAAAATGCTATCTGATTATGGAGAAATAATTTCAGTTCAAGAATTTGTTAACATGAAAACAAGAATATAGTTATTACATTATTAGTAGTGAAATATTTGTTTTATTGGCAATGATAATTAAAAGTTTGTAAAGTTGAATATGGAAAACAAATTTTAAGAGAATTATCTAAATAATTAAGAAAAACTTTGAGGCTAAGATTTTCGGTTTCTAATTTACAGTATATTAGAAGATTTTTTTTAAAATATCCAAAACAACAGACACTGTCTGTTAAATTGAGTTGGTTACATTATTGTGAACTATTAAGTATTGAAAATATTGATGAACGTAACTTTTATGAAAAGGAATGTATTAATTCTAATTGGAGTGTAAGAGAATTAAAAAGATAATTAGAAACATCTTTATTTGAACGATTATTACTTTCTGATGATAAAAAGAATAAAGAAATAGTTTATGAATTATCAAAAGTTGAATTAGTAAAAAGAAGAAGGTATGCAATGAAAAAAATTGTTATTTCTGGAAGTAGTAAATTACAAGATAAAGTTGAATATTGGATAAATTATTTCAAAAATTTAAATTATGAAATTCTTGATTATCCTAAATATATTGAACAATCTGAATATGAAAAAACTTTACCAATTATTTATAAAGACTTTTATACCGCATTAGAAAATACTGATGTTTATTTTCTAATGAATGAAGAAAAAAATGGAATTAAAGGTTATATTGGGTCAAGTTCAATAGCAGAACTTACTTATGTTGTTATATTAAATTTAATTCATAATAAAAATATTGAAATATATATTTTAAATATGCCAAGCAAAGAAGTTTCTTCTTATGATGAAGTTAAATTTTGGCTAAATATGGGTTGGATTAAGCTTTTTGATAAGCAAAAATGATTAATAATTTAACCATTTTTTAATTAAAAAATGTGAAAATTTAAGTGAAGAAGTTATGTAAATGTCTAGAAAATTGTATTTTTAATTTTTTAATTTTTTTAAATATTATTGAAGTAGAAAAAGTTTTAAAGAAATGATATGATATGGTTAGTTGAAAGGAGTTCAAAAAGATGGAAAATAATTTAGATATTGAAGAGTTAAAATTTAAATATAATTTACAAAATGATATTATATGTAAGTTATGTTCTTTAAAAAATCTTATCGAAGAAAAAAGACAAAAATCAATGAATTATAATGAACTAATTACTTTTTTAAAAAGTGCTATGAATTATGGTGAAATGCAAATATGGTTTATTAAACAACAAATTTTAAATATAAATATAACTTTAAATGAAAAATTAAAAAAATTTTTTGAATTAAAAACTAATGATGATATTTTAATATTGTATGATGTTGAACAAAATTATAATCAAAATAATCTAGATGAAATTAAAAGAGTTCTTGAAAATAGATAATAAAGGAAAATTAAAAATGAAAAAATATGTTTTAAAAATTGAAGGAATGAAATGTGAAGGATGTAAAAATCGTTTAGAAAATTATTTAAATAATCAAGATGGAATTATTAAAGCAACTGTTAGTTTAGAAAAGAATGAAGCTTATATTGAATGTAAAGAAAATATTTCAACTAATGATTTAAAAAAATTTGTTAGTGAAGTTGAATTTTCTTGTACAAGTATTTTAGATAACTAGTTAATTAATAGTTATCTTTTTTACATATATTTTAATTTAAATACCAAAATAATTATGAGGTATTTGTTATGAGTAATTTAAAAAAATATAATAATAAAAGAAATTTTAATAAGACTAGTGAACCAGTTGGGAATAGAAAAGTTAAACATCAAAGAAAAAGATTTGTTATTCATCATCATTTAGCTAGTCATGACCATTATGATTTAAGATTAGAACTTAATGGAACTTTAAAAAGTTTTGCTGTTCCTAAAGGTCCAAGTTATAAAGTAGGGGAAAAACGTTTAGCCGTTATGGTAGAAGATCATCCATATTCTTATCGTAATTTTGAAGGCATTATTCCTAAAGGAGAATATGGAGGTGGGACCGTAATGATTTTTGATGAAGGTTATTGGGAATGTTATGATAATCCTAATACTTCATTTAAAAAGGGAATAGTTAAATTTAAATTAGATGGACAAAGATTAAAAGGTTCTTGGTCTTTAATTCATTTAAAAGAAAATAACTGGTTACTTATTAAAGAAAAAGATCAATATGCTAATTATACAGATATATCTAAATATAAAACTAGTGTTAAAACTGGTAGAACCATGAAAGAAATTTTAAAAAATAAAACGTTTGTTAAAGATAATTATAAAACTTATATTGAAACAATTGAAATAACTAATCCTAATAAAGTTATTTATAATAAACCTAAGATTACTAAACTAGATATTGTTAAATATTATCAAAAAGTTGCTAAAAGAATGTTACCATATTTAGATAAAAGATTAATTAGTACAATTAGATGTCCTAATGGGATGAATGGTGATAAATTTTTTAAAAAACATTTAGAAAAGAAAAAAGAAGGTATTAAAAAGGTTATTATTCCTTCCCTTAATCATAAAGAAGATTACTATTATATTGAAACAATAAGTGGTTTGATTAGTGAAGTAGGGATGAATAGTTATGAATTTCATATTTGGGGTGGACATTTGCCTAGTAATAAACCGGATATGATGGTTTTTGATTTAGACCCTGATGAAAATGTTAGTTTAAAAAAGTTAAGAGAAGGGGTTAAAGATTTAAAAAGTATTTTAGATAGTTTATCCCTAAAGTCTTTTTTGAAAACTAGTGGAGGTAAAGGCTATCATGTCGTAGTACCAATTCATTCGATTAAAAATTGGGATGATTTTAGATTAACAGCTAAGAATGTTGCTAAATTAATGGAAGAAAAATGGCCTGATAAATATACAAGTAATATGAGTAAGAAAAAAAGAAAAAATAAAATTTATATTGATTGGGTTAGAAATAATTATGGTTCTACTAGTGTATGTCCTTATTCAATTAGATTAAGAAATAATGCTCCTGTTTCAATGCCAATTAAATGGAGTGAATTAAATAAAATAAAACCAAATGAAATAACAATGAAAGAAGCATTAAAACGAATCAATAAAAAAGACCCATGGGAAGGTTTTTTTGAAGTGAAACAATAAAATTATTTTTAATCAACATTAACATTTAGACCATATTTAATAGCTTTTCTTATATTAATTAAGGCTATATCTAATAAATCGTTTCCTCTCATCATTTTATATACATCATGATTTAAGGTGGGAATGCTAACATCAAAACATTTAATATTATTTTTTAAAAATTCCCACATATCATTTTCTATATTACTTGTTGCACTTGTAGAAATAGAAATATAGCTTTCTTTATTTTTTTCGTTATATTTTTTATTAATTAAGGTAATTTTTTCTTTTAATAAAGAATCTAATAAAGGTTCTCCACCACTAATGACTAATCTTTCGGGTAGTAAATTATCAATAAAATCAATAATTTTTAAATATTGTTCTTCTTTCATAATGCCATTATCACTTGAAATACAATAAGGGCATTTTAGAAGACAAGCACTTTTACTTTCATAACATAAATTTTTCATAGGTAAATACCTCCTTTTTATTATTAAATTAAAATAAAATCTTAAATAAGTTTGAATAAATCCTTATAAAAAATATCTAAAAGTTTTTAAGAATTTTTATTCTTCAAATTACGTTACCAAAGAGCAAATGAAAACATAAATAAACTACTCAATAATTAATTTTTTTTTATAGCAAAATTTAAATTAACTATAATGTAAGCTAGTAAAACATATGTATATTTTCTTGACATTTGCATATACTAATTTGACAAATAATGTATTTTTTGATATATTATTTGTACCAAAAGCACCTATGTGCTTTATTGTGGTGGGTGGATTTATGTTGGTTTATGTATTAATTATATATGCCACATAAAGCTACATTAAAAATGACTCTGATGAATCGAAGTTTTACCATTATTGGTAAAATATTTATGTAGAAACATTGGAGTCATCTTTTTTTATGCTTTGTTAAATCTTTATTTAAAATACTTCCTTTTGTTTTAAATTTCCAATGTCTGTATGAATCTAACCAAATATTTCTTATATTATTTCTTGTTGAAGTTGTTATTCCAATATTAAAATTCGGATAGATATCACAAATGTTTTTATATATTATTTTATATAATTTTTCTTTTGCAATTGTTGTCTTTCCTCGTCTATTTTTCCCAGGTAATTTTACTAAGTTTAAATCATTTAATTTAAAATTCATAGAACCTAAAATAATATCCATACATTGCAAAATTACATGATTTTTTGAATTAATTTCTACAATGTCTTCCTTATTAATATAAATGTTTGTATCAAATAAATTATTGAGATAAAGAATATGGTTTTTAAATTCATTACTTTTTTTAGTAGTATCTGGTAATTGATCTAAGTAAAGTTTAAAATATATTTCATCATCATCTGGATTTTCATTACAATAACTAATTCCAAATGCATGTTTAATAAATTGATAATATAATAAAAAATACTCTTTTTCATATTTTTCTTTTTCTAATCTTTCAAAAACATAAGCGTTTTGTCTAAACATAATTCTAATTTTAATATCACCATTTTTTATAAATTCAAAAAAGAAATTTATTAGTTCAATATATTTAGGAAGATAAGTTGCAGATACTTTAGACCATTTAACTTCTCCAAAAAAATTTAATTCTATTTTCTTATTATTTAAAGCTTCATTAATTTTTTGTAATTTAGTATAATCTACTAAAGAACCACCATAAAAATTACTGTAATAGTTGCCTCTTTTATATGATTCATCTGAATAAATTAAATATTGTTTTTTTCATTTTGCCACGTCCTTTCAAAATACTTTTAAATTTTATGTTATTTGTTTAGATAAGGTAAATTTTTTGAAAAATTACTCGTTATTTTTCTCTTAAAATTATTTTACAACTTTTTTATGAAAACACAATATTTTTACTAGTTTTAACGAATAGAGATATTAAAAAAATGAACATATAAGCAATAATTCATATTAATTTTTTAAAATAGTATTAAAATTAAAACAAGCCCTTATAAATAAAGGACTTGTAAATATCTTTTTGGTAGCGAGAGAGGGGATCGAACCCCCGACCTATCGGGTATGAACCGATCGCTCTAGCCAGCTGAGCTATCTCGCCATTTGTTTAAAACAATTTGATTATAACAAAACTCTTTTTAGACTGCAACTATTTTTTTACGAAAATTGCAAATTAATCTTTTAAATATGTCAAAATGTGATAAAATGTTTAGTATAGATAGGAGGAAAATTATGAGTGGGGAAATGATTATTATTTTAGGTATTGCAGCATATATCCTTACAATAATTGCTATTATCGTAGCTCTTAATTTCTTATCTAGAAAAGAAAAAAATAGTTATCATAATCAAATCATTAATTTAGAACGTGAAAAAAATTTAATCATTTCTGGTTCGATAATGAGTGAAATAAATAAAGTAGAACCATTAGTAAATAATGATGTTATGCGTAAAAAATATGATTCTTTTGTGGAACGTTTTAATGAAATAAAAGAAGAAGATGTTGCTAAAATAACTGATGAATTAGTTTTAATAGAAGAATTATATAGTAATAAAGATTATAAACAATTAAGTGAAAAATTAAACGAAGCCGAATTAGATATTTATTATGCTAAAACTAAATCTAATTTTTTACTTGATGAAATAAAAGAAATAACTTTAAGTGAAGAAAGAAATCGTGAAACTATTACTAAATTAAAAGCTAGTTATAGAGAAATATTAAGAAAATACCATGACCATAAAAATGATTATAGTATAATATGTAGTCCAATTGAATTACAGTTTGAAAATGTTGATAAGTTTTTTTCAGCTTTTGAAGTATC
>CANRMU010000051.1 GCA_947631895.1 uncultured Bacilli bacterium
ATCTTCTATATCATCCCCACGAGAAAGCATTTTTTTAGCTATTTCAATACTCTTAGATTTTCCACCTTGTTCAATTCCTTGTTCAATTCCTTGTTTAAGTCCTTGTTTAAGTCCTTCCTCTTTACCATGAGCTAAACCATCATCATAAGCTCCTTCTCTAAGTAATTTATCACGGTCATAATACATCAAAACATCTAAGTTATCTAAAACATAATTTACTTTTTTTCTAAATGCATTCATTAGTTCATCTCCTTCATATAACTTATTTAAAAATTCTTCATCATTACATACAAACATATACATTAATCTTTTTACAAAATCTTTTTCTTTTATAATATCATTATAACCCATCTTTCTTAAATGTTCAAGATTAACATTATAATATTTTATCTTTGTACCTAATGGTAATCCTCTTTTTACTTCTCTCATTTCACTTTCATATATAAATTCATCATATCCATAATAATCAAAACCATCAATATTAATACTATATACTGCTTTTATATTACCATAATATCCTTTATTTTTAATATCTTTTACATATAATAAACAAACATATGAAAAATTTTTATTTAATAATGATTGATAGTTATTATAATTAAATTCAATTGAAAAATAAGCTTTATTGTTTTTATAAACTAAATCAGCTTCAGAATTAATATTATTTTTACTAAGCCCAATTTCTGGATAAACTATTTCAAAATCTTTATCTAACTTTTTAACTGGTATTTCTAAAATAACACTTAATATTTTTAAAATCACTTTTTTTCCTAACTCTTCATCACTAGTAAATATTTTCTTTACAATCTTATCATTTAATAAATAAAATTTTTCCACCTTTTTATTCTTTTTTTTAATATCGTTTTTCATTAATTTTATCATCTCCTCTCATCAATTTTGTTGTATTAAAAAACGATTAATTAAAAAAAATCTTAGTATTACATAATACTCCTCCTCTCATCAAAAGGTAATTCTAATTTACCCTTCTACCCATATATTACCTATAAGGGTATCGATTTCCTTTTTTTTCACAAAATAAAACCATAAAAAATTTTATTTACTAGTTAAACAAAATTTTTTATGGCATAATATATCGTATATAAAAAGACTACTATTCCATCATAGAGTCCTTTATCTTATCTAAAAACTTTTTACTTTTTAAATATAATCCTGTATATCTATCATAATAATCATTTAAAAATTCATTTATATCATCTATTAAATTTTTAGATATATTAATATTATTAATACTTCTAATATCAATTAATTCATACATTCTTAATAATTTAATCATTTTTAAATCTTTAATCGGTTCATTATAATAACAATCTCTACATAATAAACCCCCATCAATAATTGTCACAATATTTTTAGTACTTCCACATCTTAAACAAGAATCTAAATTTATTCCTACTCCTAAATAATTTAAATATTTAGTTTCTAAAATATTTGCCAAAACTATTGGATTAAGACCTTCATTTAATTTATAAACGGTATTTATAAATAAATCATATATGTCTTTTTCATTACTTTCCCTATAAACTTGATTAGTTAAATCACATATATAAGTTAAATAAGAAATTTTAGTTAAATCTTGATGAATATTTTTAAATGGTTCAATAATATCAACATCACTTAAGATTGATAATTTATTTTCTTTATAATAAATATAAAAGAAACCATAAGTAAATTTCATAGTTAAAGCATGCAATTTATTTTTAATACTTTTTGCACCCTTAGCCATTAAACCTATGATTCCATATTCTTTTGTTAGAATATTAATAACCAAAGAAGATTCACCATAATTAGTTGTATTTAATATAAATCCCTCTACTTTGGTTATCACATTTATCACATCTTTCCTTTATACTTTAAGTAATATTCAATTTTTCCAGTTTCTTTAAATAATTGCCATGCTTCTTTTTTATCCATAAATATCCTTCTTTCTAACATTATCATGTTAAGAAAAAGAAAAATTTATTCATTTTATTTTAAATTTAATTCATCAAACCCTAAATCTTTTAATTGGGCTTCTTTTTCTCGCCAATTTTTAATAGTTTTAACATATAATTCTAAATAGACTTTTTTACCAATCATTTTTTCGATTTCATTACGAGCTGCAGTTCCAACCATTTTTAATCTTTCCCCCTTTTTACCAATAATAATTTTTTTAATCGAATCACGATCAACAATAATATCAACACAGATAACTGCAACATTATCTTTTTCTTCAAATTTAGTTGTTATACAAGTAAGACTATGAGGAACTTCATCTTCACAAACCCATAAAAGTTTTTCTCTTACTAATTCACTAACCATAAAAGATTTAGAACTACTTGTAATCATATCATTATCAAAATAACGAACCGTATCAGTTAAATATTTTTTAATTACTTTAATTAAATGATCAGTATTATCTTTCTTTAAGGCACTTAAAGGTACAATCTCGGCAAAAGGTAAATAATTTTGATATTCTTTGATCATCATTAATAAAGTTTCTCTGCTTATTAAATCAATTTTATTTAGTATTAAAAAGATTGGCACTTTACTTCTTTTTAAAGATTCCATAATAAACTTATCGCCACTACCAAGACCTTTACTAGCATCAACAACAAATAAAATAACATCAACATCTTTAGTTAGAGAATAAGATTCTTTATTTAATATTCTTCCTAATTTAGAAGTCGGTTTATGAATACCTGGTGAATCTAAAAAAACAATTTGATAATTTTCTTCATTATATATTCCTTGAATAACATTTCTAGTTGTTTGGGCTTTATTTGATGTTATAGCTACTTTATAATTTAAAAGCGAATTTAATAATGTTGATTTACCAACATTAGGTCTTCCAATAATACTTACAAAACCACTATGCATATTTACCTCCTTATCTTTTTATATTACAAATATTTAATATTTCATCTTGTTTTTGAAACATAATTTTTTCTTCTTCTACACTCTTAGTATGATCATATCCCAGTAAATGAAGTAACCCATGAACACATAAGAATGATAACTCTCTTTTTTCACTATGATTATATTCACTAGCTTGTTTAATCATCTTGGGAATACATATATAAATATCTCCTAATATTTTAATTGGATCATAAACACTTTCATTATCTAAAAACGCAAAAGAAATTACATCTGTTACTCTATCAATATGTCGATATAAGTTATTTAATTCTTTAATTTTTTCTTCATCAACAAAAATAACTGAAAAATAAGCATTCTCTACTTTTTCATAATCTAATGCTGTTTTTAAAACTTCATCTAAATAACTATAATCTTTATCATAACCAAATTCATCATTAATATCAAAATCATTCATTAAAACCACCCTAAACCTATAATCCTTGTAAAATAAATCATTAAAACAATAAATAGAATAATACAAATTATATTATAAAATGTTGTACTATGAAAGAATTTTGGTAAATGTTTTGTTATAGCATTTAAAGATACATATAAAAGAAAACCTAAAATCGAACCAACAACATTTAATAATATATCATCAATATCAAAACTTCTTCCAATATAATGTTGGACTATTTCTACCGTAAAAGAAGTTATAATACTTATAAAAAGAATATGATTTACTTTTTTAGCTTTAACATAACTAGAAATAAAATAACCAAATGGTAAAAAGATTAAAATATTACCTAAAACATTCATATTAAAAGCATTACTTCCTATTTTATAACGCATAATTTCCGTAAAAGGAATAATATTAATGCCACTTGATGTATTAAGTTCAGTATCAGTTAATAATTGAAATAATAACATAACATAAATAATAAATACTAAATTTAAAAATTCTTTATAAAAAAGAAATTTTTCATGACCTACTTTAATAGCTGTTATTCTAATTGCCACTATAACAACTAGAAAAATAGTTAACATTGGCCATATTTCTTTTAAAGTACTAGTTAAAATTTTCAATTCCATTAAAGCATCACTTCAATTCCTTTTTATAAACTTATTTTACTATTAAAAGAATAATATTTCAAATTAAAATGATTGTTGTTCTCCAATTTGTTCTAATAAGGCTAAAAAATATACTACTTCTAAAGAATTTTCTAACTTATTAGTTTGTAAAACTTTTTTATTAATAATATATTCATTATCACTTAATATCTGACTAACTTTCTCATTTACTAACCTTTCTGCTTCATTATTTAATTCTTCATCAGTATACGCTATTTCTTTTTTAATAATTTCTTTTTCTTTAACAAAAGAAAAACTAGTATTAAATAATTTAAATAATGGATATGTTTCAATATTATAATCTTTTAAACTACATCTAAATATTAAATTATCATAATTATTATTTTTAACTTTTAAATTATATCTTACTTTACCAGTTAAAATATTTTCTTCTCTAACAAGAGGTACTTTAATTGTTGCTTTATACCATACTTCAGCATATACTTTTCCAGTTGCACACACAACACTCTTTACTTCTTCATCTTTCATTAAAGTTCCTGATATTAAAATATCTCCCTTTTTAACATAATCATTAGTTTTAACTAAAGCCTCTCCTTTACTATAAATTAATTTTTTAACTAAACCATCTTTAATAGCCACAATATTACAAGAGGTTTTAACACTTTCTTTCTCATGAATTTTTCTTTCTTCTACTCTAACAATATAATTCATACCCTTTACTTCAATTTCTAACCATTCTAATTTAGTAGGATATTCATTTAAAATACTTTCTTTAATTTCTTCAATTTCTTTAAAACTTTTCTTCCAAGTATTTTTCTTAATCCCTTTCTTTTCTAACGCAACAGAAAGTAAATCTCTGATTTCTTTATTAGAATGAACAATACTAACATTTACAATTACATGTGTAAGTAAAACAAAAATAATAAGACCAATTATTAAAGATACAATAAAAATAAAATACTTTTTAAAATATTTTTTAATTTTTGGTATACCTGTTTCATCTACAACTTTTACTTTACTATAACTTACTTTTTTTAATAATTTTTGATCTTCACTTTTAATTTTAAAATAAAAATATTTTTGATCTTCATTAGAATCATATATAAATAATTTATTTTTATAACACTTTAATAATAAACGATTTTTCTCACTTAATTTAACTTTTAACCATAAATAATTCATGAGATAAACCTCATTTCTAAAACTTTACCACTAGCTAAAATTTCATTCTTAGTAAGTTTTAAAATCCGAAAATCAGAACCTTTAACTATTAATTTAAATTTTTCTAATTGTAAACTTATTTCTTCTTCATTTAATACTAAAATATCAATAAATTCATAAACATGAAGATATTTATCATAGATATCTATAAAATATTCTTGATCCATTAAAAAACTTTTAATATTTTTATATAGATGCATAATATCACCTATCAAAATTATATGTTTAAGAAGAAAAATTATAAATTGATGAATAATTTAAAACATCAAAAAAGCATACAAATTTTTGTATACTTTAGTAAACAAACCCAAATGGGGGTCCGGGACGACAATCGCCGTCCAACGGACCATTAACTCGCGATTTGAAGCTGGAACGGTTGTTCCATTGTACCATCACCGCTTATTATCTTCGTTTTCGATGTCAGATAACCGACCGGCCACACCCCATTCGCGCTGTAGACGCTGCGGCTGCGGACATACCCAGACGAAACCACAAGGAACGCAAGGTCGGAGGTAGAGGAATACGGCGAAAGAGTCCATAAATATCCACTATTGGGCTTCAACCAATTTGTTCCACCGCATTCACTATTATAATTTCCACTTGTGCTATCCCAATTAAGTAATTCTTTTACAAAACACTTTTCTCTTCCTATACTTCCTCCGTTTGTTGCGTATCCATAATCGCTTGATTAACACCTATAAACCCACAGGTTAAAAATTCCATTGAATTTCTATATTTCTTAATCCAGTATCCTTATCTTTTTTTCCTATGATGATTTTATCTATCCATTCAGATATTATTTCAGAAGATAATTGATTTACATCATGATATTTTTCAAATAAACTTTTTGAATTTATCATTTGTTCTTGTTTAGCAACAACTATTTTTATTTCATTATTAATTTTTCTACTGCGTTCAACAAGATTTTTTTTATCTTCTTCATATTGTTTTACCAATAAAAAATACTGTTCTGTAGTAATTGTTTCGTTTACTTTATCTTCGTAAAGATGTTGAAAAAATTTATCTTTCTTTTCTATTTCATTTTCTATTTTTTGTAACTCTTTCTTTAATGTTTCTTTTTTTTCATTGAAATATTTTTTATCAATATTTTCTTGGTTTAGTTGCTTTAATAGATTACCATTTTTATATTTCTCGATATTATCATTTATTTTTTCAATAATATCTTTTTCTAATACATCAAGCCTTATTAGACTTCTATTATCACAGTCATGCCATTGTCGTTGTCTATCAGAACATACTAAGTATTCATGATTTCTATTTTTTGTTTTAGAAAATGTTTTGCCACAACACTCACAATAAACTTTTTTACTAAATGGATTTATTGTTCCAGTAGTGAACTGACAAGTTGTTTGATTATTCATTCTGCTTTGAACACTATACCATGTATCTTTATCTATAATAGCATCGTGCATATTCTCTACAACTATCCATTCTTCTCGTGGCTTATGTTTTGATTTTTTTATCTTATAAGATATCTTTTCATATTTTCCTTGTACTGTATTTCCTATGTATGTTTCATTTCTTAGCATTTCTCTTATTGTATACATACTCCAACTTGGCTTTTTTTCATAAGTGACAGTTGATAAAATATTATTTTCTTTAAGAACTTCTGTTAAGTAATTTAATTTTGCATTATT
>CANRMU010000052.1 GCA_947631895.1 uncultured Bacilli bacterium
GATTTTAAATACTGAAAAAAAGATGTCTTACAATGAAGGTCAAAATGACAGTAAACTTGAAATTGCTAAAAGTTTATCACAGCAACAGATTAATATTGATGTCATATCTAAAGCTACTGGTTTAAGTAATGATGAAATTCTAAAATTATAATAATTAAAAAAACAATTCAAATATTCGAATTGCTTTTTAATTATTGTTTAATAAATTTTCATCATTATGAATAATACTTTTTAAAATATTATATTGTTCATTGCTTATATTTTCTTTATAAATTTGAAGTGAATTATTATTACTATTATTAAAAATATTATTAATAAAATCATTAACTTTTTGCATATTTGTATCTGAAAATTTAATTTTATATTTATTTGTAATTGGTGGACAAGGAGCTTTGATACACTCTACTTGTTCTTCACTATAAACGATTACTTCTTTATTTTTTTTATAAATATCATAAGTATTAGCATTTTCTTCATATTTCAAATTATAATCATAATTATTTTTTATATCTTTACTAATAAACAAACTTACTCCTATTCCAATAATTATTCCTAAAATAACTATAGTAATAATTGTAACTATCAATTTTTTCTTCATAATACCTCCGAATTAATTTTAAAAACTATTCTATATAGATTTTGATTTTTTTGATAAATTGCTATTTTCTTTTTATTAAAGCTAACAAAAACAAATTCATCATGACAATTTAATTTTAACATATTACCATTATTAACTTTTTTTAATTGTTCTTCATCAATGTTAATAACTGGATAATTAAAAATCTTATCAACAGTTATTAACATTTTTTCATTTATATCTTTTAATTTATGACAATATTCAATCATAAAATTTCCTTGTTTTATTCTTCTTAAATCGGTCATTACCCCATAAGTATTTAATTTACTAGCAAGATCATTTATTAAACTTCTAATATAGGTTCCTTTACTAACTAAGGCTTTAAAAGTAATTGTATCATCTAAAATGTTAATTATTTCTAATTTCTTAATTAAGACTTCTTTTTTAGGAAGAGTTATTTCAATGTTTTCTCTAGCATACTCATAAAGTTTTTTGCCATTTACTTTAACTGCTGAGTATAAAGGAACTTCTTGAATATATTTTTTAGGAAAATTAGCAAAAACTTCTTTAATTTCTTCAGGACTTATTTTTACTTTTTCTTCTTTTAAAATATTACCAGTAATATCTAGAGTATCCGTTAAAATACCTAATTTCATAGTGGCGATATATTCTTTTTCCATGCTTGTAAGTAAAGATGTTAATTTAGTATAATTTCCTAAACATACAACTAAAATGCCTGTGGCAAGTGGATCTAGTGTTCCCGTATGTCCAACTTTTTTAGTGTTAAACATTTTACTTATTTCGTTAACAACATCACGACTAGTCATACCCTTTTCTTTATCAACTAATAATATTCCGTTCATTATTTCACATCTTTTCTAAAAAAAACAGTATATTACTGTTTATTTTCTTTTTCATGAATTTCTTTTATTTTGCTTTCAATTGTATTACCATAAGATATTGATTCATCATAAAGAAATTTTAATTTAGGCATTAATCTTATATCAACAAGATTAGTTATTTCTTTTCTAATATAAGAACTTGCTTCATCCATTTCCTTTTCAAGTTGTTTTGCATCTAAATTAGATAAAGAAGTAAAATATACTTTCGCATAAGATAAATCATTTGAAGTATCAACTGCTGTAATGGTAATGTTTTTTAATAATTCATCATTTGCTTCATGGGCTACTACTTCACTTATGGCTCTTAATAGTTGTTCGTTAATTCTTTTAATTTTTATACTACTCATCTTTTTACTTCCACCATTTCATATATTTCTAATTTATCATTTTCTTTAATATCACTAAAGTTTTCAAAAGTAACGCCGCATTCAAAACCTTTTTTAACTTCTTTAACGGTATCTTTTTCTCTTTGAACAGAAGCAATAGTACCATCATAAATAACTATTTCATCACGAATAACTCTTACCTTCGCGCCATTTTTAACAACACCATCAGTTATATAAATTCCAGCAATTTTACCAACTTTTGAGAAAGTAAATATTTTTCTAATCTCAGCATTACCAATAATTTTTTCTTCAAATTCAGGGTCAAGCATTCCTTTCATAGCAAGTTCCATATCTTCAATTACTTTATAAATAATCGTATATAATCTAATTTCAACATTATATTCTTTAGCAATATCTTTAGTAATATTTGAAGGACTAACATTAAAACCAATAATAATGGCATTAGAAGCATTAGCTAAAACAACATCACTTTCGGTAATAGTTCCAATACCACTTCTAATAACTTTAACTCTAACACCTTCAATATCAATTTTTTCTAGAGCTGATTTAACAGCCTCTTCACTACCTTTAACATCCGTTTTTAATACAACATTAATTTCTTTTTGACCAGCATTAATTTTAGCAAATAAATCATCTAAAGATACAACTTCTTTTTTATTTTGTTTTAATTTAGCATCACTTGCTCTTTTACTAGCAACTGATTTTGCTTCACTTTCCGTTTCAAAGGCCATGAATTTATCGCCGGCACTTGGATTTTCCGAAATACCCGTTATTTCTACTGGTGTTGATGGTCCAGCTTCAACAATTGCTTGTCCTAAATCATCTTTCATTGTTCTTACTTTACCAAAGAAAGTTCCAACTACAATTGGGTCTCCTAATCTTAAAGTACCATTTTGGATTAAAAGTGAAGCAACTCCCCCAATATTTTTATCCATTTTACTTTCAATAACGGTTCCAATTGCATATCTATTAGGATTAGCTTTATAACCATTTACTTCACTAATCGTTTGAATAGTTTCTAAAAGTAAATCAATACCTTCTCCAGTATGGGCAGAGATATTAACGAATGGAACATCGCCACCCCAAGCTTCTGGAGTAATACCATTATTTGCCATTTCTTCCATAACTCTTTCAATATTAACATTTGGTTTATCAATTTTATTTATTGCAACAATAATTGGTACATTGGCACTTTTAGCATGATCAATGGCTTCTTTAGTTTGAGGCATTACCCCATCATCAGCCGCGACAATTATAATAACAATATCAGTAATTGATGCTCCTCTTGCTCTCATTTGAGTAAAAGCGGCATGACCAGGAGTATCAATAAAGGTTATTTTTTGATTATTATGAGTTATTTGATAAGCCCCAATTGCTTGAGTAATTCCTCCAAATTCGGTATCAACAACTTTACTATTTCTAATATAATCTAAAAGCGTTGTTTTACCATGGTCAACATGACCCATAATTGTTACAACGGCAGGCCTTGGTTCTAAATCACTTTCATTATCAATAATTTCAAATTCTTCAAAATTACTAATATCTTGAGTTTCTTCTCTTTTTAAAGTATACCCATAATCTAACGCCACAATAGAAGCATTATCAAAATCAATAGTTTGATTTAAATTAACCATTAAACCTAAAGTCATTAACTTCTTAATAATATCCGTTCCACTAATCTTAAGTAAGTTAGCTAAATCCATAACACTCATACCTTCTTTATAAGGTAAAACATTATCTTCACTTTTATTACTCATTAATTTTTCTTTATGCTTATACATTTCTTTTCTTTTGTTATTGTACTCTGCTTTACTATTTTCAAGTTCACTACGTTTTTTTAATTTTTGTTTCTTAGTTTCAGGATACATTGAATGGACATTAGTACTAGCTACTAAATCTTCTACTACTTCATCAATACTATCCTCATCTTCATAAGATGCTTCACTATCACTACTAATTAAATTAGTCGCAAAATCTAAGTTAATAACATCATCATCAGATAAAACTGAATCAGCATTTTTAGCAGGAATTCCTAAAGTTTCACATTTCTTTAATATTTCGGCAACAGAAAAGTTTACACTTAACGCATATTCTTTAACAGTCATCTTAACCATCCTTTCTTTTATTTTTCTAACATTTTAAACAATTCTTCATATATACTATCAGGTACTTCTACTTCTAAAGTCCTATCTAGTATTTTATTTTTTTTAGCTTTTTTTATTACTTCTTCATTTAATTTAATATAAGACCCTCTTCCATTAAGTTTACCACTTTCATCAATTACTACTTCTTTTAAAGGAGTTCTTACTATTCTAACTAATTCTTTTTTTTCACATTTTTCTTTTGTTACAACACAAGTCCGCATTGGTATTTTTTTAACTTTCATAAATACCTCCTAATTTAAAAATTTTTTAATTATTTTTCTTTCATTTTCTTTATTTAATGGACAAGACGATGCTTTATCATGTCCTCCACCATTAAATTCAACAGCAATACTTTTTACTTCAACATCATTATTAATACTTCTAAAGGAAATTGTTTCATTATCTACAGCCATAAATATTAAGATATCACAATTTTTATTATCTCTTAATTTATCTGATAAGCTATTACGATAATTATAAAGACCATAAACAATTCCATAATTTATTTTATCTATTTTTTTATAAATAATTCTATTCATTAAATTATCTAAATATTTTTGTTCTTCTTCTAATTGTTCTCTAATCCATTTTTCTTCTTCTTCGGTATATTTAAAATGACGAGATACAAAATCTAATTTTTCTATAAAGTGATTTAGATAGCCAATAGTTCCTAATTTATGTAATAAAGTTTCTAAATGATAGGCATCTAAATTATTAACTTCCTTCCATTTCCATGTATCATGTAAATTTGTTAATTCTACAAATTCTTTTAATGTTTTATCTGGAAATATTAAAGCCCAATGTTCTTTTAAGTAATCATAAAATAATTTTGCTGCGCATTTATCTAAATTAATATTTACAAAAGAATAATCTTTCTCCTTAGTTTTTTCTAAATTAGATACATGATGATCAATTATTATTATTTTATTTTTTAATTTTTCATTATTTGAAATTTTATCTAGTAAATCAATACTTGGACATAAGTCAGTTATAAAAATTTTTTCATAATTTAAATCTTCTTCATTATTAATAAATTCATTTAATTTATAATCTAAATCTGAAACATTTTTACATAAAGTATAATCTACTTCATCAAAACTTTTTTTACATAAAATTATACATCCTAATCCATCAGGATCAGCTTGATGGGAAAATATTTTTATTGGCATTTAATCACCCCTATTCTCGATTGCCTTCTTCGTTTATTTCTTTTAAACTTTTAACTTCAATATGATATTTAGTTAATTTACTTGCTAATTTGATATTGGAATGTTTTTTACCAATAGCAAGTGATAAATTATCATCAGTTACAATTGCTAAAGCTTCTTTTTTCATTGGGTCAAGAATATTTACGGTAACATTTTTAGCAGGTGATAAAGCATTAGCAATAAATTTTTCTTTATCTTCTGTATATAATACTAAATCTACTTTCTCGCCATTTAATTCTTTTAGGATATTTCCGATTCGACTTCCATTAGCCCCAATACAAGAACCAATAGCATCAACATGTTCATCGTTTGAATAAACGGCTACTTTACTTCTAACTCCTGGTTCTCTTACAACGGAATATAAAACGATGGTTCCATCAGCAAGTTCCGGAATTTCGGTTTCAAATAGGCGTCTTACAAAACCATAATGTTTTCTTGAACATAGGATAAGTGGTCCTTTAGTAGTTTCTTCAACTTTCGTAATATAAACTTTAATTGAAGTTCCCATTTTAACAACTTCCCCAGGTATCATTTCTGATTTTGGAAGTATTCCTCTTGATTTACCTAAATCAACATAGTAGTTTTTAGCATCTTCCATTGCAAGTAGGCCAACCATCATTTCACCGGCTTTATCATGAAATTCTTCCATGATAACAGCTTTTTCAGCTTCTCTTATTTTTTGCGTTAAAACTTGTTTAGCTGCACCTGCTGCAAGACGACCAAAATCTTGAGGCGTTACTTCTTGTTCAATTGTTTCACCTACTTTAATATCCGGAACCATTTCTTTAGCATCTTCTAAAAGTATTTGGGCATCAACATTTATCTCAGGTGGAACTTTAATAGTATTGCCATCTTCTCCAACTTCTTCATGACCATCATCATAATCATCAACAACAACATAATAAGTATATACTTTAATATCTCCTGTATCAGGATTAATTTTTACTTTAACATTTGTCTTAGAATTAAAATTCTTTTTATAAGCACTTGCTAAAGCATTTTCCATTGCACTTAAAACAACTTCTTTACTAATATGTTTTTCTTCAATAATATGATCTAGTGCTTTAATAAATTCTTTTGCATTCATAATTTAACCTCTTTCCTTACTTAATACATCTAAAATGTATGAATCACTTATTAAATCTAATTCATCTAAAATAGGATTAATAATATTAGTTGCTTCTACTACAGTATCTAAATCTAATCCACTTTCCCTATCTAAGATAATTCTTAAGAAATAATAATTTCCCTCTTTTTCATAAGTTATTTCATCAACAACTATTTTTAAAGGTTCTAACTTAGGCTCAATAGCCTTTTTAATCTCTTCTAAAATTAATTCCATAACTCACATCCATTCATTAATAAAAGTGGGATGTTCTGCCCACTTAAATCTGTAACTTGATTATAGCACATAAATGCCCATAATTCCAAGAAAAAATTCACTTAATCATAAATTTTCTTACTTGGACAAGTAAAAGTCATTTTAATAAAGGTAGTTGCATTTACTTGTCCAATATGGGTTGCATTAAGTTGT
>CANRMU010000053.1 GCA_947631895.1 uncultured Bacilli bacterium
ATTCATCCTGATATTGCTTTAGTAAATGCTAAAAAATATTTTGATTTAGATTATAAACAAGAAAATATTATTGCTTCACATATGTTTCCAGTATGTAAAACAATGCCTAAATATAAAGAAGCCTGGATTACTTCTTTTGTCGATAAAGGAGTAGCGTTATATGAAATGTATCGCTTTAAAGCAAGTTTAGTTATGGGCATATGGATTATATTTATTTTTAATATAATTTCCATTCAAAGATAATTGGTTTATACCAATTTTTTTTAAATATATGATATACTTCTATATAGAAAGTGTGGGAAGTTTATGAAGAATAAATTAATTATAATAGTTGGAGTTTTAATTTTAACTGTAGGAAGTGGATTTATTGTAAAAAAATTTTTCTTTAAAAGAAATTTAAAAGAAACCAAAGATGTTTACGTAGTTCCAACAATGCAAGATGAAATAGCTAAAGACGCTAGTTGGTGTGCAACTTTTGAACTTGTTTGGAATGATATGAAAAATGAAGTAGTAAAAAAAGATATTGTTTTTAATCCAGAAG
Organism: uncultured Bacilli bacterium; assembly: GCA_947631895.1. Classification (GTDB taxonomy): domain Bacteria; phylum Bacillota_I; class Bacilli_A; order RF39; family UBA660; genus Ventrenecus. Next base: position 542 of record CANRMU010000053.1, read on the forward strand.
AAGAATTTGCTAAAAATCTTAATAAAGAAGAATTTAGCGAAGATATGTTATCAGATGAATATTATTATAAAGCTTATGGTTTAAAAACTCTTGATTTAAAAAAACAAATTGAAGAAGGTATTAAAGAAAAATTTAATCAAACTAGTGATATATTAGATAATTTTGATTGGAGTGAAGATGCTTTAAATAATCCAAATAATCCATCAGTTGATAGATATTTCTTTTATACGATGTTATATCGAGAATTTGAATTTTTAAACAAATTTGATAAATTAGAAAATAGTAGTTTTGGTGAGTATAATGATGTTAAATATTTTGGTATTAATGAAAATACTAAAGAAGAAGTAAAAGAGCAAGTAGAAGTATTGTATTATAATTCTAAAGATGATTTTGCCATTATAATAAATACTAAAAATAATGATGAAATAATTTTAAATAAAAATCCTAAAGGTAATAATTTTAAAGAAATATATGATAATATGTTAAATAAAGCAAATAAATATAACGGAACTAGTAGTATGAGTGATAGTGATGAACTTAAAGTTCCATACCTAGATTTTAAAGTAAATAAAGATTATACCGAATTAGAAAATAAACCATTTTCTACATATAATGGCACTGGAGAAATTATGAAAGCTATTCAAAGTATCGAATTTTCCTTAGATGAAAAAGGTGGCAAGATTAAAAGTGAAGCAGGTATTGATATGGAAAATTTTACAGCTGCTGTTGATAGGGAAACCCGTTACTTTTACTTAGATGATACCTTTACCATTTTCTTAAGAGAAAAGGGCAAAAATATGCCATATTTTGCCGGTAGAATTGAAGATATTACCAAATTTCAACAATAGAATTCTTAAAATATGGGAATTCTTTTTTTGTTGTATTAGATAGATGTTTTTGATATAATTGAGAGGAAGATAAAGAATAGAAGAGGTCACGAGAATGGAAAAAAAGATTGGCAAAAGTTTATGTATTTTTTCTTCTAAAGGTGGAGTTGGTAAAACAATTACGACTTTAAACTTAGCAGGTGTTTTTGAAGTTATGGGAAAACGCATTTTAATTGTTGATCTTGATTTATCTGGAGGACAGATTGCTTTATCACTTAATAAACCTTATGAAAAAACTATTTATAACTTTGCCATGGATTATATGAATAATCGTTATCATAGTTTTTTAGATTATGTAACTAAATATGATGATTATATTGATTTTCTAGCATGTCCTAAAGATCCAAGACAAGCTAATAAAATTGCTTCTAAATATATTGAAATAATGCTTGATAAAGCCGTATATTATTATGATATTATTTTAATCGATACTCACCATGTTTTAAATGAAACTAATTTAGTATTACTAGATAAAACTGATTCCATTTTATTTGTAATGAATAATGATCCATTCGATGTTAAAAATATGAAAAGTTTAGTATCTATTTTTAAAGACTTAAATAAAACTAATTATAAAATATTATTAAATAACTCAAGAGATCCCGTAAAAAATTATTTTTCGCTTTATGATTTAACAAGCATATTAAAATCTGATATTAATTATTTTATTAGTAGTGAATTTTATGTTAAAAATATTGATGAGTATATTATGAATGGACAAATAATTACTTTGCATCCTAAAGCTTCAAGTATTTTTAATAAAGATTTTGCGGTTTTAATGAAACTTGCTACTGATTTTGTTAAAGAAGGTGAAGGCCATGAGTAAAAGTTTAGTTGAAGCATTTAATATTAAAAGAAAAAGTGCAGATTTAAGCGAAGTAAGTGATTATGAAATCTTTGCCGATAAAGAATTACTTGAACAATTACGTTTAAAAATTATGGGTAATTTAACGGAAAGAGAAGTTTTAACAGATGAACCAGCTACAGAATTTATTGATGTGGAAATAGAAAATGCTACTGAAGGATATGACTTAACTAATGAAGAACGTAATCACTTAAGACATTTAATTGAAAATGAACTTAATGGTTATGGGCCTTTAACGGAATTACTTCAAGATAAAAATATTACCGAAATAATGGTTAATAATCCTAAAGAAATATATATTGAAATAGATGGTAAAATAATGAAAGATGATTCCGTATCTTTTATTAATAATGATCATATTATTAGATCTATTAATAAAATGTTAAGTGATTCTGGAAGTGTAATTGATATGTCTAATCCCATTATTGATGCAAGGCTAAAAGACGGTTCTAGAATTTATGGGATTTTACCACCTTTAGCTGTAAGTGGTCCAATGCTTACAATTCATAAATTTAAAAAAGAAGCTTCTAATATTGAAGATTTTATTAGAATGGGAAGTTTAACACCTTATATGGCTAACTTTTTAGCATCTTGTGTAAAAGCTAAATGTAATATTTTAATATCAGGTAGTTCATCTTCTGGTGGTACAACTTTACTTGGAGCATTATGTAATTTAATAGATGATGAAGAGCGAATTATAACTGTAGAAGATATTGCCGAATTAAAAATTAATAAAAAACATGTTATTAGTTTAGAAAGTAAATCTACTAATTATAATATTAGTTTAAAAGATTTAATTAAAAGTGCGGTTAGAATGAGACCAGACAGGTTAATAGTAGGAGAAATTATAGGTGATGAAGCATTTCAATTACTTCAAGTTATGAATTCTGGAAATGACGGGTCGATGAGTGTTATTCATGCTCTAGGAGTAAAAGATGCTATTAAAAGATTAGAAACTTTAGTTTTAATGAATGGTTTAAATATTCCTTTAAATGTTATAAGAGAATATATTTTAAGTGCTATTGATATCGTTGTTAATATTGAAAGACTTAGTGATGGTAAAAGAAAAATAACATCTATTTGTGAATTAAAAATAGATAATAATGGCGAGATAATTCCTAATGAAATATTTGCTTTTAGACAAAATGGTATGACTGATAGTAAAGAAGTAATAGGAGAATATATTTTATATAAAGATAAAAACTTTAAAGTATTTAATAAATTAAAAAATATGGGAATAGATATTAGTGAAATAATGAAGTGAGAGGAGGTATATCATGCAAGCCTTAATAATAACCCAAACAATAATGATGGTTTTACTTATTATTGTCATTATTGTTTTAATTAGACAAAGAAGAGTTGCTAAATTTGAAAAAAAATTTTCTTATTTTGCTTTAAATAACAATGTAAATGATGTTTCAATAAGTGATTCGCTTGCAAGTGATACTCTTTCATTATTAAGAAGAATAAGTAATAATTTAAGTAAAATAAATTTATTTAAAAAATGGAGTAATAATTTTAATAAATATTCGATTTTTAGTAATAATTCAAAATTAAATACTGCTGATTTTTTAACTTTAAAATTTATATTAGCTATTTATTTTATCATTTTTTTAATTTTAGTAGATATTTTTAGAGGTTTAAATATTACTATTTTTCATTATCTTTTTTTCTTTATTTTAGTTTTTACTATACCTAATATCTTTTTACTTTTATTTAATAGTTTAAGAAATAATGAATTAAAGAATAATGTTACGAAAATAATTAATATGTTTGCTAATGAAATAGTTCATAATGATAATATTTTAGAAATAATTAATAATATTAAATTAGAAGTATCTGGACCAATGGTTGATGAATTATCTTTATTAGAAACCGATATTATTAATGGATTAACTTTAGAACAAGCAATTTACAGAATGTATGAAAAAACTCATATTAAAGAATTAGAAGAAGTTGCTAATTATTTAAAAATTATAACAAAGACTACCGGAAGTAAAAAACAAGCCTTTAAATACTTAAATGAAAGAATTAATATGCGTAATAAAAGTAGAGAAGATAATCACATTTACTATACTTTAGGGTATGTCATAGCTTCTTTTGGTTTATTAATTCCTTTAATTAGTTTTGGATTATATCTTTATATTTTTCCAGATAATTTCCATATTTTAACTAGTAATGTTTTAGGTTATATGAATTTAATAATGTATTGGTTAATATATATTCTTTATTATTTAATCCTAAAGTTTATTATGGATGGTGGTAAATTATGAATGGAACATATTTTGGTAAAAAGTTGTATCGCCTAAAGGTAAGAACAAGAATAAGTAAAAAAATTAAGTTTTTAGGGCAAAAAAAGCCTATTACAACTTATGAATTTTTAAATATAAGATTATTTATTTGTATTATTATTTTTATGGCTTCTTTATTTATTCCTAAATTTGGTTTTATAATAGGTATTATTTTTACATCTATTTTTTATAATGGCTATGAAATTATTTTATTAGATTATCCAATAATGAAAAGATGCGAAAAACTAGAAGATGAGGCAATATTCTTTTTAGAAGTATTAGACGCGACTTTAACAACTAATCAAGACTTTTTAATAGCCTTAAATTTAACAAGTGATAGTATTGATAGTGACTTAGCAATTATTATAAAAAATGCTTTATTAAAGTTAAAACAAGATGGCGATATAAATAAAATAGGAGAAGAATTAAAAAGTTTTATTCCCAGTGCCATTGTTACAAATGTATTTTTATATTTATTAAGAATTAGTAATACTAAACAAAATTGGCATGAAGTAATTACGGAACAAATAAAAAGAATTAAAGATAAACAAAATAAAGATCAAAGACATAAATTAAATAAAATGCCAATTAAAATAGTAATAACATCATTAATCTTTATTGGAATTTTATTTGTAATTATTTATTATGGACCAATCTATATCAAAGAAATTTTAAATTGACAAGATAGGCTATTTAGGATAGTATAAGCATTGGTGAAAATAATGGAAAATGATTTGATTAGTTATTTTTTATATTCGCGAGAATATATTGAGCAAAAAGAAATAGGAAAAGAAGAAATAGATATTAATTTAATGTTTAAGGCTATTTCAACATTTTTTAATTTAAAAGCTCTTAATAATGTTAATTTGATTCGTTCTAAAAAAGGTTTAGACCAATTAAATTTTAAATTTAAATGGGATGAGAAAAAAGATATTTTTGTTGAAAATAATCATTTATATTGTATTACAATTGATAAATTAGATAACCCAAATTACCAAGTTTATAATAAATATTATTATAGAGAAAGTGTAAATAATAAAATTTTTATTCAAAAAGCCTTAGTAGATATTAAAAATACTAGAGTTCTAGCTTATATAAATTATTATGATAATGGAAAAGATGAAAAAATAGATTGTAGTAATATAGTTAATTATAATATTATTAGTGGTAATGAAAAATTAAGAAAAATATTAAGTTAAGGGTGGTTTGCTATGAAATTAAATAAAGATAGAATAATTAATTTGTTTTTAGAAAAAATTGAAGTAAATGAAAATGAACTTGATAAAGCAAGAGAAGAATTAATAAAAGCTTATAGACTTATTAATATTCAAGAATTAAGTAATATTAATAGAGATTTATTAAATCATAATTTAAAGCCTTTTAATTTTGAAATAGATTATCATAAAAAAGATGATAGTAAGATTGTTGTTAATGATGGTAATATTTATTTTCAAAATGCTATAGATGTTTCTTTTAATCATAATTATTTTGTTTTAAATATTTATAGTTTTAATGAAGATGATATTTTAAATATTAATACAACTAAATTATTAGTATTAAAAAATGTTGGAGCAGTAGGTTATGTTAAATTTATAAATGGCGAAAAAATAGAAGGTAAAAGAATATATACATTTAAAAAAGAAAAAGAATTAACAGAAATAAAAAATAATTTAGAAAATACTTTAAATAATAGAAAACAATTATCTAGAATATTATTTAAAAATGTTTAAGTTGCATTATTATTTGCAATTTTTTTTAATTTAACTTTAATTTGACAAAGTTCTTACAACTCTTAGTTTATAATAGCAATCTTGAAAGAGAGGTGAATATAAATGGATACTACTACTGAAAAAGAATTTTGGCATGGTAAGTATAATAGACCTTTTAAAGAAATTTTTGGTAATGAAAAATATGAAGATTTGTTAAGAGAATTCTTACAAAGAGTTTTAAATAAAAAAATTGAAGAAATTACTTACTTACAAACAGAATTAAAAACTGGTAGTTTAGTAGAAAGAGCTAAAACTGTTGATTT
>CANRMU010000054.1 GCA_947631895.1 uncultured Bacilli bacterium
TATCACGATTTATTTCGAGGCAGAGCCTCGGGGAATTAAACCCTTAGAGATTAAAGGAATATAGTCATCTAAAATACAATTAGTATCTCTTATTGGTGGTTTATCTAATAACAAATATTTGTTTAATGTCATTCTTGAAATTCCTAGTTTTTTTGCAATATGAGTTTTAGGTTCTTTTTCTTCATATAATTTTTTTGCCTATTTTATAATTTCCCATTTTCGATTTGAAGTATCAATTTTATCTTGTTGGCGTTTGGTTAAAATATCTTTATTGTTATTATTATTTTCATTAATAATTTTTACTCTATCTTTTACAGTCCTTTTTAAATAGTCACATAAATCATCAGTTAAATTTTTAAGTATATGAAATCTATCTACTATTTGCTTTGCTTGTGGTAATGCTTCATTTATTGCATTTTTATAGGTTTGTGAAAAATCTCTGGTTACTGTTTCAACGTTAGTAAAAAGCTTTAACACTTCTGCAACATCATCTTTTTCTCTTGAATTAACTATTTCAATTTTTTTATGTTTATCATTATCGGTTATAATTGAATTATAAATTTCTCTTTTTTTAGAAGAAAAATCATCAATTCCTATATTCTTTGCCTCATAAACTATGTTGAACTTTGTTTTTTTTTAACAATGCGTAATACGGTACTACTAGAAACCTTTATTCCTGTTTCACTTAAAGAACGAACAGCATCCATAGAATTATCTCTTAATCCTATATTATTAATATAATTTATTAATCTTTTTGTTTTAACTGATTTATTTTCAACAAAATTATACTTCTCTCCAAATGTTTTATGACTACAATGTGAATTCATACAAAAGAATTTTCTAGTTAATAAAAGTAGTTTAACTTCATAATTTTGTATGGGTAAATCACTTAATTTTCGTACATATTTACTATGAACTTTATTGGAAACTTCTCCACAGTAAGGACATACACTTTCTTCTGTATCCATTTTACAATTTATGTATATAACTTTTTCTTTTTTTTCTGAATTTGTGATAACTAAATTTTCATCCAAATCTTTCAATAAATCTTTTAAATCCATACAAAATCACTTCTTATCTTGAATCTATTATAACAACAATTTATTCATTTTTCAACTAACATGAAAAAGAACCAATTATTTGTGTAATTAGATATATCATTATAGCAAACTATAGTTTTTATTTCAACTAAACTAATTTACTTTCTTTTCTTTCTTTTTCGGTCATCTTCAAAGATATCATACATTGTATCTTCTTGTTCTTCTTCTTTTTGTTTTTCTAATTCTTTTTCTCTAACTTTTTTCTCAAAATTTTCAATAATCATTGTTGCTTCTTCAACACTTTTTATCGCATCTTTTTGAGATTGCTTTTTACTTTTTTTAACAACCTTTTCTTCAGGAACTTTTTCTTCTTCTTTAACTTCAGTTTTCTTTTTAGAAGTTTTCTTTTCAACTTTTAGTTCTTCAGGCTCAATAACAGTTAAATTTTCTTCTTCAGTAATTTTTTCTTTCTTTTCTTTTTTATTTTTCTTTTCTTTTACTTTTTCTTCCTTATTCTTTCTTGGTCTTGTTATTAAACTAATAATTAATAATAACCCCAATACACCTAAACCTATAACTAAATATTTAATAACATCTTTATATTTATTTAATTCATTTTTTAAAGGTTCTAATTGTTCTTCATTATATCTTACATAAGAATTTTCTTTACTATCATATAAGTAATAATCATCTTCTCCTGTAATTAAATTAGTTGCATAAATAATAGCATATTCTGATTCTTCATTGTTTTTTAAACAATCATATTCGGTATCATCAATTTTAATGGTACTTTTAATATAGCCTTCTTTTATTTCAGTAATAGGATGAATTAATAAAATCATTTGATCAGATTTATTTTCTTCATATAGTTCATAAGTATTTTTATCTTTATCATATATTGCTAATCTAACATTTCCTTTATTATCTTTAACACCTACTAAAGTAATTTTAGTTGTTTCATTATAAAAAGCTGGAACATCAATATTATTAATTTTAATTGTTGTTTGTTCATATAATTCTGGTTTAATAATATTTTTAGCATTTTTCATAACTGTAAAATCTTCTTCACCAAGTTTTACTTTAATAGGATTGTCATCTTTAACGTTAACAGTTAATTTATATTCTTTTGGAACACCTGTTTCACTTGTAACTGTAATGATAAATAAGTTAGCTCCTTCATTTACTTCCTTTTTACCTGTACCTGCAATAGAAGCATATCCACTAGCAGGACTACCAGTGATATTTACATCATTAATGGTTGATGGAACTTCAACACTATATTCTAAAGTATCACTAGAAAAAGCAGGCGTTATTTTATAGCCTTCAACGCCTAATGATTCTAAGTTATTATTAGAATCTAATTCTCTAGGTGGTTGAACAGTAACGGTTTCAGAACCTTTTACATCAACAGCTTTACCATCGCTAGCATCAGTAACATTACCTGTTACAGTAAAAGTTATTTGACCAACTGAAGTTGCTTTACAATAAACTGGTATAGATTTGCTTATATTTTGATCACCTCTTGCATCATCGGCATCTTCAAAACTGCATCCAGATGTTGAACCAGCAGAAAAACCTGATAATTGCCAAGCAACACCATTAATATTTACATAAAAAGTAACTGTTCCTCCATTAGTAACATAATTAGAATTAGCACTAACTGAAACAGAAGCTGCATTAACAATTTTAATACAGCTTAATAACATAATTCCCAAAACTATTTTCTTTTTCAATACTATCACTCCTATGATTGATTAATAAGTTTTTTACCTAATAAATGTAATCTTAATCTATATAAATCTGCTGAATTAACATTACCAGTAATATTATGAACATGAGCACTTTCTAAATATGCACCTGTTAAATTAGTTTTCTTTAATAAAGCAAGTCGCATTTTATAAAGGTCAGCTGAATTAATATTTCCATCACCATTTAAATCGCCATATACAACGATAGTAACAGTTTCACCATTTTTGAATGTCATTGTATATCCAGTTCCAATTTTTTCACTGTCACCAACAACAGCTCCATTGGCATTTTTAATTGTTACTTCACCAGCATTAGTCTTTTTCTTTAAATCACCAACAGTCTCACCTACACTAAAGTTAGTAACCATATTTCCTTTACGATTTAATTTCATATTTGATAAGTAAGTTGCAGTTGGTGTTTCTTTAACAACATTTTCTTCTGGTTTAGCTGCCGGTTTACTACTTTCATTTTGATTATTATTGTTATTATTAGTTGTATTATTGTTGTTATTATTGGTATTTGTATTACTATTATTTCCTGTACTTCCTTTTACATTTCCAGCAAATACACCTTGGGCATTTCTTCCACTTCCAGCAGCAGCATAAACTAAGCCTGCTAAAACCGGATTAGATTCTGATGAGTAAGCTCCAATATTAAAGAAGTTATAGAATCCTTCATATGTAGCCCCTTTATATGTAAAACGTTCGCCACTATTAGCAATACCACTTCTAGTTCCCATTTCTTGTCTAGATAAAGAAGCCAAGTAAACAGGAGAAACGTCATAGGCTTTACCAGCATCAACAAATATTTGGGCATAACTTAAATTATCAATAGGATCTTTACCACTCATAAAAGTTCCATTTAAAATTGATTGAACAACTTTAGTAGTATGATTGGTACTATAACTTAAATTTTCAAACATTAAGATACTATCTTCATCTAAGAAATTTCTAGGGTCAAGATAATATTCCATTGTTGCTTTATTAGGTCTATACCAACCTGGTTCAGTTTGGACTATTGGTTGTGCGTAACATGAACTACAACCATTAATCGCGGCAACAGTATTTTCTATACTAACAGCAGTATTAAAATCAACATTAGTCTTTAATGATTTAAAAATCCAGTTTGGATGAAGATTATGTAATTCTCTTAACCAAGTCTTATAGCTTTCTGGAAATCCTTCAGCATCTAACTTCTTTTCAAAATCTTTATCAGTAACTTTTGTATTATTTTGTTTTGGAACACTATCAGTAGGATGCTTAGTTGTATTCGGCATCTTATTAAAAATAGGAATTGTAAACTCTAAAGGTAAACTAAGTAAACCATTATCTTTGTAAGATACATATGATGAATAAGCCTCACTACAAGGAGCAGCAACATTAGTCATATATTGATGATTATACAATGAATAATAAGCATTAGGATTTACATTAAATTTTTTTAAATAACTGGTAAACTGTCCAGCATTAATATAACCATCACTAATAAATTCAGCTCCACCAAAGATAGCTTTTTTAGGACTAGTCCATGGTCTATTATAAGAAAAATCTCCACTACTAGGTTTTGTTATACTAACATAACTACTACAAACATAACCTTTTTTATTATTATAAGTTAAACTATACCAACCATCATCACAACCAGGTCCTTTAACTTTATTCATACTATTAAATATAACTTCATCGCCAACATTTAAAGTATCAAGCGTTGCAAAATTTGTTCCAGCTCCACTTCTAAAGAAAACATCATCACCAGTTATATATCCTTTACTATCAGCTTTAACTATTGGAAAGATTCCAAATGAAATAAACATAACAAAAATACCTAAAATAATCTTAATTTTTTTCACTGGTCATCCCTCCTAATCTATTTGTATTATATCAAATAATTACCTAATATTAAAGTTTGACATCAAATTATAATGTAAAGAAGTATCAAATAAATCGACAATAAATTTAATTAAAAATCATTATTCTATCATTGAGTATTTTTTCATTTTATTATATAATGTTTTAGAAATTAGAAAGTGGGTTACTTAATGAAGGTATTATTTAGAAAATTAAAGCATGCTGGTATGGGATATAAATTCTTTTACTTTACTGGCTTAACACTATATATAGTATTTTATGTATTCTTTTTAAGAAATGTTTTAATGCTAAAAGGAATTGAAACAGTTATTCGAATTTTGGTTTTAATCTTTTTTGGAATATTTGGCATTTTATATATGATTTTTGGTTTAGCTTCAATGTTTGAAAGAAAGAAAAAAGTCTTTATTCCTTTTACGATATTTGTTTTTATCTTTACAATTATATTTGGAGTAGGAAGTTATTATATTAATCGCATTTATAATGCTTTAGATAATTTTACCAAGAGTGATACTTCTACTTATACAACAGTTTTATTAACTCTTAGCGATACAGATTTAAATGATGATTCCGTACTAGGAATGATTAATAATGAAAGTAATCGTGAAAATTATATTCTCGCTAAAGAAATGATTGAGAAAGAAAAAATTAAAAATGAAGTTAAGAGTGAAGATTATGATGACATACACATTTTAGTCTCTGCCTTATATAATCATGAAGTTGATGGAATATTTATTTCTAAAGATTATCCGGTATTATTAGGAAATGAAGAAAAGTATCGTAATATTTTACAAGATACGAAAGTTGTTAAAACTTATTCTAGGGAAATGAAAACTGAAGAAAGTGAAATGATTTCAACTAAGAGTTTAACAGAACCATTTACGGTTTTAGTTTTAGGAGTTGATTCTGAATATACTGATGAGTTAGATCCTAATGCGGCTTTTAATGGCGATACGTTGATGCTTATTACTTTTAATCCTCAAACCCTAAATGCTACGATGTTTAGTATTCCAAGAGATTTATATGTACCAATATCTTGTAATAATAATCGTTATAGTAAAATTAATTCAGCAGCATATGGAGGCACTAGTTGTGTAGTTGATACGATTGAAAATTTAACGGATATTGAAATTGATTATTTTATTAAAGTTGATTTTAAAGCTGTTGTTGATCTAGTTGAAACTATTGGGGGCATTGATGTTGATGTAGAAGTACCTGATTATGAATACTATTATAATTCTTATGGTGGCAGACTTTGTGAACAAGATTCCCTAAGAAGATTTGAAGAACATTTAATTTGTATGGATACTGGTATGCAACACTTAAATGGTGAACAAGCTTTGGCCTATGCTAGAAATAGATATGGCTATTTAGAAGGCGACATTGCAAGAGGACGTCACCAACAATTAGTTATTCAAGCCATTGGTGAGAAAATGGTTAAAAATACTTCCATTGCTGATTTTGAAAAAGTTTTAGATACAATAAGTAAACATATTGCCACAAATATGAAAACAACCCAAATCTTGTCTTTCTATCAAACTATTAAATCAATGTTAATTCAAGCCTTATCAGGAAATGATTTTATTAATATTCAAAAAACATATTTAACTTATTATAATATTGATACTTATATGGGAGGCTATCAAGTAAGTGCTTTAGGTTATTATGATGATAGTTTAGATGCTATTAAAGAAGCTATGAAAGAAAATTTAGGAATACTTAAGAGTGAAACAATAAGAACATTTAATTATGACTATAAGGAAGATTATGAACGTAGTAGTGAAATAATTGGTAAAGGTATTTATAGTGGTGCTACTCTAACCTTTATGCCTAACTTTAGAGGTGAAAGTGTTAGTAAA
>CANRMU010000055.1 GCA_947631895.1 uncultured Bacilli bacterium
AGAAGAAAGAGAAATATATATAATAATAGAACAGATTGTAAAAATATCAATTATTATAAAATAATAAGGTTTTGGAGAAAAATTTTTACTGCTAGATTCATTTAAACGACTATTGGCTTCAAATGATAGAAAATCGGCAATTGATTTGGCACTTTCTTTGTTGGTTGAAAAAAATCTTAAGGTTTTATCATCGTTAAAATTGTGATTTAAATATTTTAAATATTCCCATATTGAAGCATTTTTTTCATTGGTAAATAAAACTATTTTAATATCTTCATATGTGTAGAAAGTTAATAATTGTAATAAAATGTTGCTGACAAAACCTAATGTTTTTTGATGATTACCCATAATAGCCGTGATAAAGTTGTCATAAAATGAGTAACCAATTGGCACGTCAGAAATATATTTATATTTATTAATTAGATTTTCAGCTTTTTCTCTTAGTTCGTTTTCATCAATTTTAAAATCTTCTTCATTATATTCTACTTTTACTGATAATTGTTGATTTCCTTTACCTACTCGGAAAGTTAAGAAGTCGTTTTGATCAGGACGTTTATCCCAAAAATTCATGTTTTTATTAGCAATGATTGATAAGCAATCTTCAATGGTTATTAAGTTTTCTAGTAAAATAACTTTTTGAAGTTCACTTTCAGTTTTAAAGGTTTGTTCTTTTTTAGCTAAGTATTTGTTATATTTTTGGATTATTTCTTTTTCGCGTTTTTGTTTTTGTTTGCGGTTGTAAAATTGAGTTATTAAAGGCCAGACTATCATAGATACTAACATTGCTCCACTCATTACTATTTGAAGCCAAGAATCTTCTAAGGTAGTTGTTTTTTTAGCAAGGCTAGAAAAAGTATTTACAAGCATTGCCGCGCCTGTTACACCCATTGTTAACATGGGTCCGATAACAAGAATTAAAGGTAATTCATTTTTGTCTTCTTCAGGAGGTGGACTAATTTTGATGGTTTTTTCTTCAATGTTTCTTCTAATTCTTGGCGCTTTAGAATAATAATCAGCTGGAGAATATAGGTCACGATCTTTAAAATCAATACTTTTAGGAATTTCATCTTTGGGATAAATATGTGTTGAAAATGCATTATAAATTTCATTTGAAATAATTAAGAAAAATGATTTTAAGAAAATAATACGTAATCCATAAATATTTAGTTCATCACCTATTTTAATTAAATAATCTTTGTTAGAAATTGCAACATCGTTTATATAAAGATTTGATTTGCCTTTATTTGTTACTACTAAGCCTTGATTAGTATTTGTAATTTGAAATAATAATTCTGAAAAATATGGACATGTTTTGGTAATATTTACATTACCTACATTGCCGATTTGAATGTCGGTTTGGGCAAGATATTCATATGATACAACTTTTTGTTCTTGAGGATTTGAGGTATAAATTAAATATAATTGTTCTTCTCTTTTAATAACATAATATTCATTAGATTTTAGAATTGCTGTTTTTAATTGTTCATTGTTGTAATAAATAACGATATCTTCAATAGAATATAAATTCCAATTACCATTTTTTGCTTCTATATTAATTAAAGGATTTTCATTTTCTTCAAAATCAAAAGAAAAACTACCTGATATGCTAGTTGGTAATCGAAAATTTATTAAACGATCTTTTAGATATAAAGTTATTATCACATCAATCACCTTATTATTCTTAATTCTTTCTTATTATTTATTTTAGCAAATAAAAAAGATAAAATAAAGGAAAATTCTACATAGTTGGCTTATTTTAAAATTTTCTTTTTTATTTTATCGTAGGTTCGAGGATATTGATGGTCAGTTTTTAAATTTTTTTCGATGTCTAAGATGGTGCGATGACTGTCTTCTTTTGGTAAGGTAAATTCTATAGTATTAGTTATTGATGATGAAAGTTCTTTTAAAGCACCAAGAGAATTAGACTTTTCTTCAGCAGATAAATTGGCTTTCATGATAAGAAAGTGACCATTTACTTTTAATGAGGGAATTCCTAATTCTAAGAGGATTCTTAATTCAGCTACAGCTCGTGATGTGACATAATCAAACTTTTCACGATTATTTTTGGTATAGACTTCGGCTCTTTCTTGAACTAGTGTAACATTTTTTAAATTTAATTTAGATAGGCATTCTTGTAGAAATTTGATTTTTTTATTGTTTGAATCTAATAAAGTTACTTGTAAATTAGGATAAACTATCGCTAGGACAAGACCAGGAAAACCTGCTCCCGTTCCAATATCTAGTAATGATTCATTAGTAAAATTTGCTATTTTAGAAAGGGTTAAGGAATCATAAAAGTGTTTTAGATAAACTTCATCAATATTTTTGATAGCTGTTAGATTAGTGTGTTCATTATAAGTTAATAAAAATTCAGCATAAATTTTTAACTTTTCTTGTTGTTCAACTGTTAAATTAATATTTAGTTTAGTTAATTCATTTAAAAATTCATTTTCTTTCATCTTTACCATACTCTTTCTTTAAATAAACACTTAATATTGCTATGTCACTGGGATTTACCCCACTAATACGAGTTGCTTGGGCGATTGTTAAAGGTCTTATTTGTTCTAATTTTTGACGAGCTTCAGAAGCTAAGTTTTTAACATTTTGATAATTGATATCAGATGGGATTTGTTTTTCTTCTAACTTAGCCATTTTTTCAACTTCTTTATAAGTTTTTTTGATGTATCCTTCATATTTAGTCATGATTTCTACTTCTTCTTTTATTTCTTTATCGTAAGGGATATGGGTAAATTCGTTTAAAAAAGTTAAGGTTATCTCTGGTCTTTTTAATAAGTCTAAATAAGACATTGAGGTTGTTGGTACAGTGAAATTTTCTTGTAAAAATTTTTCTTTAACGGTTGGAGTTATTTTTAATTTATTTTGTTTTAAAAATTCTTCTAATTCTTTGATTTGAGTTAATTTATTTAAGTAATGATTATATTGTTCATTAGTAATACTCCCTACTTTTTTAGCATATTCACGAAGTCTTAAATCAGCATTATCATGACGAAGAATTAGACGATATTCGGCTCTTGATGTTAACATGCGGTATGGTTCTTTGGTTCCTTTGGTTACTAAGTCATCAATTAAAACACCGATGTAAGCATCATTTCTTTTTAAGATTAAGGGTTCTTTGTTTTCTAATTTTAAACTGGCATTAATACCAGCAAGAAGACCTTGAGCTGCTGCTTCTTCATAGCCACTTGTACCGTTTATTTGACCAGCTGTATAAAGATTTTTAATAATTTTATTTTCAAGAGATGGATAAATTTGTAGGGGATTAATGGCATCATACTCAATTGCATAAGCATATTTAGTTATAATGGCATTTTCTAGGCCACTTAGACTGTGAACCATTTTTTCTTGAATATCTCTTGGCATGGAAGTGGAAAAGCCTTGTAAATACCATTCATCATAATAAAGACTTTCAGGCTCTAAAAAAAGTTGATGACGTTCTTTATCTTTAAAACGCACGAGTTTATCTTCAATACTTGGACAATATCGAGGTCCAACTCCGGTTACAAAACCGCCATACATCGCGGATTTTTCTAAGTTATCTAAAATTATTTTATGGGTATTTTGATTAGTATAAATTAAGTAACATTTTTGTTGTTCATTAGGATTATAACTTGCTTTGTTATCACATGAAAAAGTCCAAAGTTCATCATCACCCTTTTCTTCTTGCATTTTGGAAAAGTCAATTGATGATGCTTTGATTCTTTGAGGTGTTCCCGTTTTTAATCTTTGAATTTCTAAACCATATTTTTTTAGATTATCACTTAAATGATTACTGCGGTCTTCGCCATGAGGACCACCTTCAGTATTTTCACTACCAATTAAAATATTGGCTTTTAAATAAGTTCCCGTTGTTAAAATTACTGATTTACTATTAATTTCTTTACCATCAGCTAAAACGACCCCTTTTACTTCATTATCTTTAATGATTAAATCTTCTACTTTAGCTTCTAAAATTTCTAAATTAGGTGTTTCTTCTAAAGCTTTTAACATGTTTTTTGGATAAGTTATTTTATCTGCTTGGGCTCTTAGGGAACGAACTGCAGGACCTTTAGAATTGTTAAGCATTTTGATTTGAAAATGAGAAATATCGGCAATTTTACCCATAAGCCCTCCTAAAGCATCAATTTCTCTTACAATAATTCCTTTTGCTGAACCTCCAATTGAGGGATTACATGGCATATCCCCAATATTTTTTTTATTCATGGTAATTAGTAATGTCTTATGACCTTTAAAAGCGGCAATATGAGAAGCCTCAATTCCCGCATGACCACCACCTACAACAATTATATCGTAATTCATTTTTAACACATCCTTTATTTACCAAGACAAAATCTTTTAAAAATATTATCAATTAATTCATCTTCATAATATTCGCCAATAATTTTGCCTAAGTTTTCCCAAGCACTTTTAAGTTCAATGGTAAGCATATCAATAGGAATATTTGCTTCATTATCTTTAATAACATTATTGATATTATTTAAAGCCTCTTTAGCTAAAGTGATTTGTCTTGTGTTAGACAAATAATTTAATTTTTTAGATTCAAGATTTTCTAAACCAAAATTATTAATGATTTGGTCTTTTAATTCTTCGATTCCTTCTTTTTTTATAGTGCTTCCTAAAATAATTGGTAATTTAATTTTAATTGGTTTAAGTTTAGTTTCTAAATCAGTTTTATTGATAAAGATAAGATTATTTTTAGTTTCAAGTTGTTTTAAAAGCTCTTCTTCTTCACTTGTTATTTTTTCATTATTATTTAAAACTAAAATAGTAATGTCTGCATCTTTCATAATTTGTTTACTTTTTTCAACTCCAATTTTTTCTACTACATCACTAGTATCTCTAATACCAGCTGTATCAATTAGGTTAAGTAAAATGCCTTTATGAATTAAACTACCTTCAATTGAATCTCTGGTAGTTCCTGAAATATTGGTAACAATTGCTTTATCTTGTTCTAGTAAAGCATTTAAAAGCGATGATTTACCAACATTAGGTTTACCAATAATTGCAACATTTATCCCCTTTTTAATTAATTCACCATTTTTAGATTCTTTAATGATTTGTTCTAATTCAATCTTTACTTCAGTTAATATTGGGGTAAGGTTTTCTTTAGTAATTTGTAGTTCATCAACATATTCAGGATAATCAATATTTACTTCAATATTAGATAATAAACCAACTAATTTTTCTCTTAAAGAAGTAATTAATTCGGTTGTTTTTCTCGTTAAATGATTCATCGCTAAGATTGATTGATTATCTGTTTGAGATTCTAATAAATCTTCAACTGATTCGGCTTCAAGTAAATTAATGCGGCCATTTAAGAAAGCTCTTTTTGTAAATTCACCAGGTTCAGCTAGACGAGCTCCATGTAAAAGTAAAATTTCTAAGATTTTATTAGTAACGGCATATCCTCCATGACAATTAATTTCTACAATATCTTCTAAAGTATAAGTTTTAGGGGCAAACATAACGGATACTAAAACCTCATCAATTTTTTCATTATTATCTACAATATAACCATAATGAATAGTATGAGACTTACAATTTTTAATTTTTTGATTAGAAAAAACTTCACTTAAAATATTAAGTGATTCTTTACCACTCATTCTAATGATATTAATTGCTCCAATCCCAATATTATTAGTAGAAATAGCCACAATAGTATCGTCCATGTTTTCACCCCACTTACTGCAAGGTATTATAGCAAACTAAAAAGAAATTGTCTATAATAACAAAGACCTATACTCATAAAGAATATAGGTCTAGAGTAAAGGTAGGTCTCCCAGTTCCTACATGCATTCTTTCAGATTAACTTACTCAAACTTGTTGCCAAGTGTAGTGCAAGAAGAAAAATTTACACCCTCTTTACTAATATCAAATAATTTTTTGCTTTGATATACTATTATAAACATACTATTTTTATTTTTTCAAATATAAGCAAATGTTAGTAAGCAAAACAAGGGCGCGGGTCCGGGACGACAACCCGCCGTCCAACGGACCTAACTCGCGAGTTGAGTTTTATATGGCGTTCCTTTTTCTCCATTACCGTCTATTATTTTTACTGACGATGATAGATATACGACTGGCTGAACCCCGCGCGCATTGAACGCATTGCCGCTGCCGTTGACAAAGCCAGACGCCGACACATAGAACACAAGGTAAGCAGAAGAAGAATTCGGCGAAGGTGTCATTGTCCACGTGTTACTACTTGGCTTTAACCAATCATTTGTATAACAACTATCACTATTATATTTATTCATACTTTTTCCTAAACATGTTTCTCTAACACTTCCTCCTACTGCATATCCATAATCACTTGGATACATTAAGCCTATATATCCTTCCCATGTTGTGGTTCTTAGCACTTCATCATTACAATAATCTCCTCCACCATTACTTGTACATCGCTCTTTGCCATTATGACTTCCTCTTTCTGTTTCATATGTTGCTTTTGCTGTCCAGTCACTTGTGCTATAAGTTGCAAA
>CANRMU010000056.1 GCA_947631895.1 uncultured Bacilli bacterium
GTTTTATCTTCTGCAAATTCTAAGCCTAAATCACTAAGTCTTTTCTTAAGTAATTCATATGTTTTAGTAGCTTCATCCTTATATTGAAAGCATAATATCATGTCATCAGCATAATTTACTATTTCAACATATCCTTTTGCAGTTTTCTTTATCTTCTCAACAAACAGAATAATTCCATAGTACATGACAATGTTGGCTAATATAGGGCTAAGTATGGAGCCCAGCACTTTTTCTAAACCCGTCGAATTCGACGGAATTAAAATTTGGATTATAAATAGATTCCCATGTACCTAAAAATTCTAATGTAATTCTATTTCTTAACCAATTTCTAATAACATCATCAGACTTAGAATTTCCTTCTTTAAATTTACCAAAATCAGAAATACAAATATAATCTTTTTCATTGATATTGGTTACATTTATTTTAAGATTTTGAACTTCTATTATTTTGTTAGACATATATACACCTACTTTCATTTTATATTTAATTTTTTTTTAATTGCAAATTAATTGTATCATAAAAAAAGCAGATTTTAAACAAATCCACTTTAAAAAAATTACAATATCCATCTTTTTTAATGTTTTTAAATTATTTTAAATCTTTTTCAAAGGTAATTGAAATAATGCCACACAATATACCACCAATTGGATATACCATCCAATTTATTTCCCACATATTTAAAGTAAATCCCCAGATAAGAAAGATAATAGTTGTAATTAGCATAATTATGCCACATATTTTACCAACTTTATTTTTAATTTCTTTATATTCTATAGTATTTTCTTTATTATATTTTGCAATATCAAATTTTTCTTTCATATTACTTGCATAAACAATTATAGAAGTACCAATAGTAATAAAATACATTAAAATGGCAACGGGTAAAGGGCTTTCTTCCCCACCAATTTTTAAACCAAGTAATAGCATCATTATCATAACACCAATTAAGATAATTGATATTCCAATTGCTGTAAATTTAGTATATTTGGCTTTTCCAACTTCTAATTCATTTTCAGTATAAACATTATTTAAGATGGGATTTTTCTTTTTAAACTCCTCTATTTTAGAACCATTAATAATAAATAATGGAACAGCAAAAGCTACACCTAATAATATGGCACATATACCAATTAAACTATATTTTTCTACATCTGGTACAAAACCAACGATAGTTAAAAATACGGAAACACCAAGTAAAATTAGAGTCACTGCTATAGAAACTTGCTTGGCAGATTTACTCATTATCAAATCATAATTATCATTTTCATCTAAACTTATTTTTCCTTTAATTAATTCATCCATACTACAATTAAAAATTTCACATATAGATATAATTTTTTCGGTTTCGGGATACCCTGATCCACTTTCCCATTTTGAAACTGCTTGTCTAGATACTTGTAATTTCTCTGCTAATTCATCTTGAGTCATATTTTTCTTTTTTCTTAAATTTTGTAAATTCTCTGCAAAATTCATTTTTCCTCGCCTCCAGAAAATAATTTTAAAATTGCATTTAACTTTTTTCTACCAATTATTATTTGCAACTTATTTTTTTTCGCAACTATAAGTTGCAAATCATTATTTTTTGTTTATTTTGTATCATTGACAATAAAATTTTTATAATGTTCATAATTTTTTTCAATAGTTTCTTTAACATTAAACCAATAATAATTAGTCATAGTATTATCATATTCATCAAGTTTAGTTTTTTCTAATTTGCCACCTAAAGCTAAAATAGTTTTATTAGAGCCAATATTATCAACACTACAAACTAATAATACATTTTCCTCTCCTAATTTTTGTTCTTCAAGTAAAGCTAAATATAAGGCAATTTTGGCATATCCTTTTCTTCTTTCAGTTGGTCTAATACCATAACCAATATGAGATGCCCAAGTATTTAATAACTTTTTAGGAATGTTATATCTCACATTTATCATTCCAATTATTTTATTATCATTTTCCCTAACTACAAAAAAAGTTTTTGATTGGCATCGATTTATTTTCTTTAAATATTCTAAATCATTTTTTTTTCAAGTTCTAATAACCATTCTTCATAAGTTGCACCATTAAGACACATGCTCATACCACCTGTCCCGTTTAGTAAAGAATTATATTTAACATTTTCAGCTAAATAATCTAATGCTTCTTTTTTTCTATTTATAGAGGGAATTTCTAAAAACAATCTATCCACCTTATTCTCCTTTTTAAATATAATATAACTCTATTTTACTTTTCCAAATTTCTTAAATGGCCAGATTATAAATGATGTTGTTCCTTCAATATCACTTTTTTTAACTGGTCCAACATATCTGCTATCTAAAGATACAATACGATTATCACCAAGTAAAAAATATTCATCTTCGCCAAGTTTTACTTCATCAAAATCAAAAGTTGTTCCATAAGCATAAAAATCATCAATTTTTTTATCATTAATATAAATTATGCCATTTTCACATTTAATTTTTTCATTAGGTAGACCATATACTCTTTTAATAACCGTATCATCTCTTTTATTATCAACAACAATATCTGCAACAACCATTGAGTACCTTTTAATCTCTCCTAATTTATTTAAAATCATGATTTCTCCGCCATCTAAAGTATCAACCATTGATTCTCCACTAACTCTTACAGGTGTCACTAAAAATGAGCGTATTAAAACAACTACAATTAATATAATTATATAAGGTAATAATTCTTTAAACCAATTCTTTTTTTGTTCATCCATTTTCATCACCAACTCTTTTCTAATTATAGCAAAAAAAAAGAGCCTCGGAAACTCTTTTATCACCAAAAATATTATTTTTTCTTTAAAGACTTTTTCATATCATCTAAAGCTAAGTTAGCATTATCCATAGCATTATCAACCATATCTTCTACTTTCTTTTTAGTAGAATCTTTAGATAACATATATGTTGCTAAGGCCATGCCACCTGCCATGCCAAGACTCATTGAAATAAGCGTATTTTTCATTTTCTCACCTCTTTAAGTTTAGTATGAATCCTTTTTCTTAAATTTATTCTCTAATTTATTTAATAAATCAGTCTTTCTTTTTTCCGCATAATCATTATTTACAGCTTGTAAAAAAGATGTTTCTTCACCAACAATTACTAAACTTTTTTTAGCTCTTGATACTCCCGTATAAATAAGTTTATTATAAAGCATTTTATAATAATTTTTACAAACTGGTAAAATCACATGAGGAAATTCACTACCTTGACTTTTATGAATCGTAATCGCATAAGCATGTTTAATTGAATTTAAATCTTCTTTTTCATAGATAACTTCATTACCATCAAAATCAATTAAGACACTGTAAGTACGTTTTTTATCTAAACTATACATTATTTTTTTAATATGGCCAATATCGCCATTATAAACGTTAAAATCAGGATTATTAACTAATTGTAAGACTTTATCATGTTCTCTATAGATAACATCAAAATGACTAATCTCTATTTTATTTTTACTTGGTGGATTAATAATATTTTGTAACATTTGATTTAAATTATCAATGCCATTTTCACCCTTATACATTGGTGCTAAAACAATAATATCATCTTCATTAATGCCTTTTTTAATACTTTTTAAAATAATTTTTTTAATCATTTCTTTAATACTCTGACTCGTACATTCTAAAAAATTATAATCATCTTTTTTAGTTAAATATTCATCACTTAAATTTTTTTCTTTAATTTCTTTAGCTAAATAAGGAATATAAGAATTAGAACTTTGCCGATAAATAGTTGATAGTGATATAAAAGAAAATTTATTAGATAATACTAAATCGTTTAAGATTAGACCTGGTCCAACACTTGGAAGCTGGAAGGTATCGCCTACTAAAACTAATTTAACGTCATCATCAATACCACATAATAAAGAATAAAATAAATAGGTATCAACCATACTTACTTCATCAACAATAATTAATTTATGATGATTTTTATTATACTCATTAACTTGAAATTCATTAGTATCTTTATTCCATTTTAAATAACGATGAATTGTACTAGCTTTTAAGTTAGTCGCTAAAGAAAGTTTTTTACTTGCTCTTCCTGTGGGCGCTAAAAGAGCAATATTAACACTTGTTTCTATGGGCGATAATTTAAAGTATTCTATATAAAGTTTAGTAATCGCATTAACAATAGTAGTTTTACCAGTTCCAGGTCCCCCAGAGATAATACTAACAGGATTATTTAAAGCATTATAAATAGCATTCTTTTGTTCTTCATTATATATAACACCTAACTCTTCTTGTAAGCGATTTATTTTATTTTCAAAATTTTTAAAACTTTTAGAAGTATTACTTTCAATATCATAAAGCATTCTAGCTATTTCTTTTTCCATCATATCTAATTTAGCTAAAAAATATTTTTCATCTTGTTTAACAATTAAATTTTTATTAATTAATTCTTTAGTAATAGTCTCAAACATTGCTTCATCTAAAAATATTTTATATTGTTGTTTTAAACAGTCTATTATTTCTTCTTGATAGTAATAAATATCCCCATTTTTAATGCTTAAATATTCCATAGCTTCTATAGTACAGGCTAATAATCTTACTTCATCATAAGGATCATGACTATTTTTAAAAATTCGATCTAGTTTTTCAAAAGGAACAATCTCTTTAAAAAAATATAAATTTTCATTAACATACATCATCGTTTTATCTTGATATTTTTTTACAATTTTAGTAGATTCATTAATACTAAAACCTAACTTTTTTAAATTAATTAAAATATCATCTACTAATGAATAATCAATAATTGATTGATATATTTTTTCGGCTCTTATAGCGGACATATCGGGAACTAACATTAAATTATTTTTATTTTCTTTAATTAAATCAATAGCTTTTTCTCCTAATGTTTCAACAATTTTTTTAGCGGTTTTAGCTCCACAACCTTTAATTAAATTAGATGATAAAAACTCTACTACAGCATCTATTCCTTCCGGTTTTAATTTTTCATAAGAATCAAAAGTAAATTGATATCCATAACGTTCATTACGAATATATTTACCATATAATAAATAGTTATCATCACAATTAGGTTCAATTAAAAGACCGGTTACCGTAATAACCTTATTAATTTTTTCTTGTAAAGCTTCATCATTTGTTTCTTTAATTTTAAATGTACCAACAAAAAAACCTGAATCTGCTTCAAAAATAATTGTTCTAATATTTCCTTTTATAAAATTCATATTCTTCTCCATAAGAACATTATACACCAATTTAATTATTAAGAGAATATAAATTAAAAAAACGCTAAAATTTGACTTAGCGACTTATATTTTGTTCTTTATTTAGTTCATTTTGTAAATTTTTTAAATAATTTTGATGTTTTTGATAATGAAATAGACTTAAATAAATTCGATCTTTATCAAGAATCATATTTTTTTCTTTAACTAATTGTTCTAATGGTTTAGTCATTTTATTTAAGTTTAACTTACGAATTGTTTTTTTACTAGCTATAGAATTAAGCCACCTTTCATATTCAGCAATATGCTTAGCTTTTTCTTCAATAGTCATATCATTGTCATATGTATAATCGGGCAATTCATAATAATCAGGATTAGGTACTTCATCATAACAATCACAATAATTTATAAGAAAATTTTCCTTAGAAATATAAGCTAATTGTTGAGGAACATCTTGCATTTTAAATTGTTTGGCAAGTTCTAATAATTTTTGTCTTCCTAATTCTCCAACATATTTTACGCCAAAATTAATTGTTCCAACATGATAAGAAAACTTTAAGACATCTTCGCCTTTTAATTCAGCATAGATTTTTTTATTTTCATCGGAAAGACTATCCATAAAAACTTCTATCCAACAACCATCATTTAAATAATCACTAACCATAAAAGTATAGATGTTTTTAGACCATAACTCTTCACAAGCTGGAATACACTCTTCAATAATAAAACTTTTGGGATTTTTTTCTACTTCTTCTTGTGGGCAAGAAATTACTTCATCATATTCGGGATTACAAGGTAAAAAGCCTTTTTTAGCTATGTCATCTTTTATTTTACTAGTATTTTTTTTAATTTTATCAAAATCAAAATCAATTTCTTCAGCAGTTAACTTTCCAAAAAAATCATTTTCATTCATAATTTATTTCCTTCTTTCTTTAATTGTTTTCATTACTCTTTCGTTATTTAAAATTATTTTTAAGTTTCTTAAAGCTAGTTTTTAAAGGTTCTCGGTCATTTACTTTTTATTTTATGATTTATTTTGATATTTATTTAAATCAAAACCAATTAATTAATTTTTTGCTTATACTTAATTTTATTATTCTCTTTCATCTGGATAATTAATAAATGGCTCATTAGAAAAAATACAATTTTCATCTTTTATTAATTCATCTAAAGATCCATCTCCAAATAAATCATGACCATCAGAATAATAACCAATAAATTTTCCATCTTCATATATAAATGTATAATTAG
>CANRMU010000057.1 GCA_947631895.1 uncultured Bacilli bacterium
ATTGCTTATATTATAAAGATTTAATATTAGAATCAGTTCAAAGTTTAAAATAATTAAAGAAATATTAAATGTCTAAAGATGTTAAGTTTAAAATACTTTTTAAGTTTTAATATTCAAATATTCTTAATTTTTTGATAAAATGCAATTAAGTATGGTGAAAATATGAAGAATAAAAAGAAGAAAATTAAACGTAAAATAAAATGGAAAAGTATAATAAAAATATTAAGTATTATTATTTTTGTTATGATTATTTATTTAGGTTTAAAACTTATACCGACTAATCATATTGTTGTAAAGGGTAATACTTATTTAAGTGATAATGAAATAATTGATGATTCTCTATATAATAATTATCCTTGTCTTTTTTGTATTAATAACAAGGAAGTTAAAGAATCTTTATTAAAAAATCCTTTCATTAATAATGTTAAGATTAAAAAAAATTTATTTGGGGAAGTAACTTTAGAAATAGATGAAGCAAGACCTTTATTTTATAATCGTGATAAAAATCGTTTAATATTAAGTAATAAAAAAGAAGTAGATACTAATAATTTAAGAGGTGTACCTATTCTTACTAATTATGTTCCTGATGAATTATATGAAAAACTTATTAATAGTTTTAATAAATTAGATAAAAATATTATTGAACTAATTAGTGAAATAATTTATGATCCCTGGAAAAATGGTGATGTTGTAATTGATGAGACAAGATTTTTCTTACAAATGAATGATGGTAATCATGTATATATTAATACAATTCATTTAGATAAATTAAATAATTATATTGATATTTATGCTACTTTAGAGGGTAAAAAAGGAACCTTGTATTTAGATTCTTCTAGTGATAAAATATCGTTTAGTTTATTTTAAATGAGGGATTTAGATGAATTATCATAAAGAAATGTTAAATATAATAGCTAATTTAGAGAAAAGAGAAAGTCTTCTTTTACATACTTGTTGTGCGCCTTGTTCAACAACGGTTTTAATGACTTTAAAAGATTATTTTGATATAACGGTATTATATTATAATCCTAATATTGAACCAGAAGAAGAATATTTAAAAAGAAAAGAAGAACAAAAAAGATTATTAAAAGAATTTAATATTAAATTTTTAGATTGTGATTATGATGGGAAATCTTTTAAAGAAATTGCTAAAGGTTTAGAAGGAGAAAAAGAAAGAGGTAAACGTTGTTATAAATGTTATTATTTAAGACTTTCTTATACCGCTAAAAAAGCCAAAGAGTTAGGTTTTGATTATTTTGGAACTAGTTTAACCGTAAGTCCTTATAAAGTTAGTAATTGGATTAATGAAATAGGTGAAAATTTAAGCCATGAATATAATGTTAAATTTTTATTTAGTGATTTTAAAAAAGAAAATGGTTATTTAAAAAGTATTGAATATTCTAAAAAATATAATTTATATAGGCAAAATTATTGTGGATGTATATATTCTAAAAAATATTATGAAGATAAAGTAAGTGAATTTACTTCTTAGATTATTCATGGTAAAATACTACTAGTTTTTGGGGTGGATTATGAAAAAAGAAAGAAAATATTTTAAAAAAAAATTTGTTAAAATGAAATTTAAAATAGTTGTTTTTATTTTTGCATTGTTAATTGTTATTTGTTCAATTGGGATATTTTTAAATTATCATTTATTTATAATTCAAAAAGTTGAACGATTAAATAAAGTAAGAGATTATACTGAATATAAAATTAAATTAGATTTTTTAACTGATAGTGATGAATATAATGAAAGATTAATTTATGAGACAGAAGATGAAAGATTTTATTTATCTGGAGTTAAAGAAATATATGTATATTATGGAAGTACTAATACTACTTTACAAGATGCTTTTGAAAGAGGTTATCTTACATTAGAAATATTAAAAGATAATTTATCTAGTGAAATAGGAAATGGTTATACTAAATATGCTTTTAAAGGCTCTAATAATGATAATGAACAATATGCGATGTATGAATTTGAAAGAGTAAATGATAAAACAGATTATTATTTTACAACAATTTAATTTAAATAAGTTTTTAAATTTTTAAAATCTAAAAGAACAACAAAGAAGATATTTATTATTTCAGCAATTACTAGAGAAAATAAACCAATTTTACATAAAGATAAAATAATTAGAGTTCCAAGTTTTACTATTTCACCATAGAAAGTAATTTTCATACTTATTTTAGCTTTTCCTAGAGCTTGTAGAGTACTAATTAAAGGGGCTTCTAAATAAAATAAGACAAAGAATGGGGCTAGAATGAAAATATATTCACTGCCTAGAGTTGTTTTATATAAAGTATTTAAGATTTGATTTCTAAAAATCATGATAATTAAAGAAGAAGATAGACCAATAATAAAGGAATAGATTAAGGCTTGCTTTAATCTTCTTTTTAACATTTTAAAGTTTTTTTCAGCATGATATTTACTAATTTCTGGGACTAAGATTTGACAGATAGCAGCTATGAAAAAAGATGGAAGAGTAAGAAGACCTAGAGCATAAGCATTGTATGCCGCATATTCTCTTAAAATATAAGCATTAGAGTATCCACTTAATAAAAGAAAATGAGTAAGAACAATAGGTTCTAAAAAAAAGCCAATATTACCAATGAATCTTGATGAAACACTTGGAATAGAAGTATCTAAAATATTTTTTAAAATATTTTTATTAGGAATAATTTCATCTTTATGAATAATTTTATTTTTAGGAAGATAAAAACTAAAAACAATAATACTGGTTATTTCACTTAAAATATTTAATAAAATTAAACTAATAACGCCTAATAAAAGAGATTTTTTTACTAATAGAGGTAAAACAAATAATAAAAATAAAATTCTAACTATTTGTTCAAAAATATTAGAAATCGTATTAGGCGTTACTTTCATTTTACCAAGAAAATATCCTTTTAAAATTGAAGTAATACTTATAAATGGTAAAGTAAATGCCATAGCGATTAATAAGTAATAAGATTCTTCATTTTTTAATAAATTATGACTTATAAAGGGAGCTAGAATAAAAATTAAAATCGTAAATAATAAATTTAATAAAATCATTAAAAAAGCTGTTGAAAAAATAATTTTTTTACTGTTATAAGTTTTTTCACTAATAATTTTAGAAATACTTATTGGTAGGGCAAATGTCGCTAAAGTAATTAATAAAGAATAAGTAGGAGTAACAATAGTATATAGTGAGACTCCTTCAACACCTATTACTCTAGTGTAAATAATTTTGACAACAAAACCTAAGATTTTAACGATAAAACCACCTAATAATAAAATTAATATCGACAATTTAAATTGGTCTTTTTTCATCTTACTTGTCCTTTCCTAATCTTTTTTGGTATAATAATTTTATGTTTTAGGAAGGATGTTTATTATGGATTTGAATTTTAAATCTGTAGAAGAGTTATATGTTAGAATACTGCCAGCTTTAAAAACTAAGAAAAATGAAATGAAAAGTTTAAAGTTAGATATAAATGAAATAGATATATGGAATTATTTTTGTCAAAATATTTGGAATCAGAAAAATGGTTTAACAATGGGAGAAATGGTTGATGATATTTTAAATACTGATAGTATTGATATATATGTAAAGAAAGGAATTAATAATGAAGATAACAGTAAATAAACAAAGTAGTATTAGAATTCTTAGTGATAAGATTATTTATGTAGATCCAATAGATTATAAGGCTTTACATGATGCTGATTATATTTTTATTACTCATCCACATTGGGATCATTTTTCTTTAGTATCTATTTTAGAATTAAAAAATGAAAATACGATTTTTATAACACCTAAAGATATTGTTGAAGAATTATTAAATGTGGGAATAAATGAAGAAAATATATATGTTGTAAAACCTAATTTAACAATTCCTTTAAAAAGTATGGAAGTAAAGACTATTCCAGCATATAATATAAAAACTAAACATCATCCTAAAAAACAAGGATGGGTTGGTTATTTAATTAATATTGAGGGAATAAATATTTATATTACGGGGGATAGTGATTGTACTAAAGAAAGTATGAATGTTAATTGTGATATATTATTATTACCAATAGGTGGGACTTATACAATGGATTATAATGAAGCAGCAAAGCTTACTAATACTTTGAGTCCTAAAAAAGTAATACCTACTCATTATGGGTATGTAGTAGGAAGTATTGAAGATGCCTTAAATTTTAAGAAATTATTAAATAAAAATATTAAATGTGAAATATTAATAAGGAAGTGAAAATAGTGGAATTAACAATTGATAAATTAATAGAGAAAGTTATTAATCATATTCCAGATAAAGATATTAAAAAAATAAAAGATGCTTATTTATATGCTTTAGAACATCCTAAAAATAAGAAAAGATTAAATGGTGATGATTATATTCTTCATCCTTTAAATGTTGCTTATATTTTAAGTGATTTAAATTATGATACAGATTCTATTTGTGCAGCTCTTTTACATGAAACAGTTAATCATGGAGGGGCTTCATTAGAAGAAATAAAAAGTCTTTTTGGTGATGATGTATCTATGCTTGTTGATTCAATATCTAAAATGAATAAATTAGAACTATCAGATGATTCTAATGCGGCAAGTATGAATTTAAGAAAAGTTTTAGTAGGGCTTGCTAAAGATGTTAGAGTTTTATTTATTAAAATAGCAGATCGAATTCATAATTTAAGAACAGGGGATGTTTTAGAAAAAGAAGCATTAAGAAGAAAAGTAGAAGAAACGATGACAGTTTTAATTCCGATTGCCCATCGTTTAGGTATTAATGCTTGGAAAAGTGAAATGGAAGATTGGTGTTTAAAATATAGTAAACCAGATGTTTATGAAGATATTGAAGAAAAACTAGCTTTATCAAGAAGAGAATTAGAAGATAATCTTTTAGAAATGCAAAGTGAAATTAGTGAAATGTTAATTGAACATAATATTCCTTTTCATATTAAAAGTAGAGTAAAAAGTGTCTATAGTATTTATAATAAATTAAATCATGGAAAAAAATGGAATCAAATTTATGATATTTTAGCTTTAAGAATAATAGTTGAAAAAGTAAGTGATTGTTATTTGGCAATTGGTTTAATTCATGCGAAATATAGACCTATTCCAGGAAGATTTAAAGATTATATTGCCATGCCTAAAGAAAATATGTATCAATCCCTACATACCGGAATATTTGGTAATGATAATCATCGTTATGAAGTTCAAATTAGAACCGAAGAAATGGATTTAATTGCTGAAAAAGGTATTGCTTCACATTGGTCTTATAAAGAAGGTGGAGCAAGAAAGACTAAAAGCTTAATGGAACAAAAATTAGAATTATTTAGAAATTTAATTGAAACAAGTGAAAATATTACTAGTGAAGACTTTAATGACCAAGTTCAAAATGACTTTTTAAATGATTGTATTTATGTATTTACACCTAAAGGAGATGTTGTAGAACTTCCTGTTAATTCAACCCCAATTGATTTTGCATATCGGATTCATTCTGGAGTTGGTGACACCACGATTGGAGCAATTGTAAATGATTCAATCGTTCCTCTTGATTATGAACTACAAAATAACGATATAATAGAAATTAAAACTAATCCTAATTCAACTCCTAATAAAGAATGGTTAAATTTTGTTAAAACTTCTCATGCTAAAAATCGAATTAAATCATATTTTAGTAAACAAGAAAAAGATGAAATAACTAATAAAGGAAAAACTTTATTAAATAATGAATTAAGAAAAAGAAAGTTAGCTTTTGATGAAATATTAAGTAACGATAATATTAAAAAATTATGTAAAGAATTACATTTTAATGATATTAATGAAGTATATTTTGCAATTGGTTCATTAAGATATACAGCAGCTTATATAATTGATGTTATATCATCAGATAAAAAAAG
This sequence comes from uncultured Bacilli bacterium, assembly GCA_947631895.1. Classification (GTDB taxonomy): domain Bacteria; phylum Bacillota_I; class Bacilli_A; order RF39; family UBA660; genus Ventrenecus. Next base: position 5,891 of record CANRMU010000057.1, read on the forward strand.
TGCGGCTGATGCTTTAATGGCTAAGATGATGAAAGTAACGCCTAAAATGAATAAAGCTAAAAATGAAGTTTTAGTTTCGGGGGCAACAGATATTTTAGTTAATTTTGCTAATTGTTGTAAACCAGTTTTTGGTGATGAAATAGTTGGTTTTATAACCAAAGGAGAAGGTGTTAAAATTCATCGCAAAGATTGTGAAAATATCAAAGATAACAAAGAAAGATTAATAAGTGTATCTTGGAATAAAGATATTGATAATTTTTATGAAACAAGTATTATTATTGAAACAACAACAAGTAAAAATAATTTATTAGATATTATTAGTAAAGCAACAACTAAAAATGTTAATGT
>CANRMU010000058.1 GCA_947631895.1 uncultured Bacilli bacterium
TAGAGTTGTTCGGAAACTAATTTAAAGCTTTATCAAAATTGTAGAAACTACAAAGTAATACGGCGAATTTTGCAAAAAAGGATAAATGATTTCTAAATTTTGTAGATAATATTTTGAATCTTTTAATCCAACCATTTGTATGTTCAATAAAAATTCTATCTTTTGCTAACTCTTTGTTTTCTTTTATTTCCTCTTCTGTTAACTTGTGGTATTTTGAATTTTTATGAGGAATCCTGCTATTTTGGTGATATTTATCCATACCTAAGTATCCTAAGTCAACTTCATTTGTTACATTTTTAGGTGTTCCTTTAAACGTTCTTTTCCATAGATGAAAGTCATGTTCTGCTCCTGGTCCTAGTTCTATTTCATAAATAAAACCTGTTTTTACTCCTCGAGTAATTTGTATTTTCATTGTATGATACTTTTTCTTTCCTGAATACTTTTCTTTTTGGTGGTATTTTGGTCTTTCAATTTTTACTTCAGTAACATCTATTTGTCTGTCTTCTGAACTATCGTTTATTGTGTATAAAGAACCAAATAATGTAAAATTTTTATCCTGTATTAAGCAATTTAATACAAAATGAATAATTGTACATATTGTACTTTTTGATACTTTAAATTCAAAAGCATAATCTTCCATAGCATTATAATTTTTTACATAAAGCAAAAATAATATTACCATCTCATGTGCAGTAAATTTGCTTTTTCTTCCACCATTTTTATGTTTTTCATTATAAGTGTTTTCTACAATTGCTTCCATCTTATGTACAGTTTCAAAATTAACTCCCAATAGTCTTTTATATTGGTTTGGTTTTAATTTTTTTAATTCTTCTTTACAATATATTTCCCTCATATTCTTTTCAAAAAATAACCTTTATGGAATAACTAGAAGAATTCAAATCGCCAAACATGAATTTAGTTATTCCATAAAGGCTACTTTCTATTCTTCCTTATTCACGTTTGGCTATTAAATTGTAGCATGATTTTAGTTTCCGAACAAGTCTAATAAGCCAAAAAAAATTCCACATAAAGAAAAAATGCTAAAAAACAAATTAATTGTAAATTAGCACTCATTTAAATAATTTAGCCATAAAGCTTTCTTCTTTGGTTTTACACTTTCCATTTTCAATATAATTAAATCTATTACTACGACCTTTAATCACACTTTACCATCATTTGTATTAAAATTAAGATTTTCTTAGCAAAATCCTTTCTAACTTATTATTTGAAATGGATTATTTATGCTTCCATAATTAACACTAGTATCTAATTTTATTTTAACTGTTGGATTTAAATAAAGTGTAGGTTCTACAAAATAACCTGGAAGATCATATGCACCGGCCCAATAGAAAGGAATTGGATAATCAGTATTTTGGGTATAATTATATACAAAAATACCAGAATAATCATAAGAATTATTAATGAAAGTCCAATAGGTATTTGACTCTAATTCTGGAACAATCCAATTATTATCTAAACATTCTCTCCAAAAATCAAATTCATAAGTGTACCCATCCATTAAAGGAGTATTTAAACACTGTATTCTTTCACCAAAAGCATAACCTAAATCACTAGCATATATTAAACCAATTCCATTGTGATAATTTGGACTATTTTCTTTCGTCCACAAACTTGGATAACCACTTCCTTTTTCCGAAACACTTCTTTCCTTTTCATATACTTGTGATGCTTTTGTTTCTTTTTCAAGATTAAACTGATAAATATCACCAAGGTTCCATATAACATCTGAATCAATCATACCTCTTGCTAAATCATTTATTCCTTTAACATTACCATTTTTAAAATCACAAGGAATAAGTTCATAATTTTCACCATAAAAGCAAGTTCCATTTTCACTTTTATAATATACACCATTTAATATTTTCATTAAGGTTGCATCCGTCCAGTTGCCATTCATAAAACTATCATCTTCCATATTATCCATATCTAAGTCAAATGGATAACTACCAAAATTATTTTGACCATCAGTATTATCTTTTCTAATTATTTTTATTCTTTGTTCTATTCCATTTTCTGTTTGAACATTTACTAAACCTATGATTCGCCATAACTCATCATTAAAACTTATATAATTATTAGGATTAGCTCCACCAAATCGATATTCTGTTTTGTTCCATTCTTGTCCTAACTCAGTCAAATCGTTATGTTCTACTTTATATAATCCATCTCCACTTTCCACTAATGGAATATCTTTATCTAGTTGTAAAGTTTTTTCTCCAAAATATAAACTACATTTTGTCTTACTTTTACTTAAATTTTTTACCAACGGTGCCCATTCATTTTCATTCCATTCAATACTTGCTCCGTTATCACACTCACCATAATAAAATTCTAAATTGTCTTCTTTACTTGGCATTGTATCTAATTCTTTATCTCCATTATAAAATGCAAAATAAACATCACTATTACCAAAATAATCAACTTTACCATTCATCATAGGAAATTCTACACTCTCTGTAAAAGACGCAAAAGTTTTATAAAGTAATAATGATACACTTATTAGTAATATTACACTTATACTTATTAATATTACTTTTCTGTTTTTCTTACTTTTATCTTGATATCTTTCTAATTTCATATAATCCCTCATTCTTATCTTTACCATTTTTATTATTTCTATACTATTACCCACATTATATAACCGTTTGGTTATAAAGTCAATTTGCAATTTTAAAGTATGTTTAAATAATTTTAGGTGATTTTTTTGATAAATTTCGAAAGATTAAAAGAAATTAGAAATGATAAAGACTATACCCAAAAAGATATAGCCGATTATTTAAATATTAGTCAAGTTCAATATTCTAGATATGAAACTGGTATAAGAATAATCCCTATTGATTTATTAGCAAAATTAGCTAATTTATATCAAGTTAGTATTGATTATTTATTAGGTTTAACTGATATTAGAAATCCTTATCCCCAATCTAAAATATATAATAAAACAACAATTAAATCTTAACTGTTGTTTTTATTTTACTCTTCTTCTTTATTATATTCTGCAAATATTGCATCTTCAAACATTTTACGAACTTCTGGATTTATTGGATGACATACATCTTTATATTCCCCAGTAGCAGTCTTTCTACTAGGCATTGCAATAAATAAACCGTTGTCTCCTTCAATTATTCTAATATCATGAATCGCAAAAGATTCATCAATTAAAACTGAAGCTATTCCTTTCAATCTTGAATTCTCTTTCGTAATTTTACGAACACTAACAGATGAAATTTTCATATCTTACTCCTCCTATTTCATATTTCCATTTTATAGCAAAAATTACTATATTTCAAGTATTTTAAGCAGGTTTTATCACAACATCACCTATAATTACATCAGCATAATTAAAACTTTTTTCACTTCCATCTATAAAAACCGTAAAAACATAAGGATAAACAGCAGATAAAATACCTTCATATTCATAGTTTTTATTTCTCATTCCATATATTTTTACACTTACTCTCTTATTTAAATACTTAGCAATTTCTTCTCTTACTAAATCTAAGTTCAAAACAATTATCCCCCTTAATATCTCTTTAAAAAGTTATGCAATATACTTTATTTTTAGAACTTATCTTGGAAATCCTACATACATCATCCCATTAGTTTTAATACCACCAATACCACTAGCCCCATATTTTGTTTTAGAAAGTAATTTAACTAAATCAACTTCTTTATTTCTTTCACTCATTGATAAAATGGTCGCTATAATGGCAGGATCTAGGCAATGAATATTTATTCTTTTAGGACTAGATGCAAAATTAGCCCCAGCTTTAATTAATTCTTCATAATTACTTTGACAAGCCCCAGCAATTATAATTAGTTTTTCATGAGATTTTTCATATTTTCTAGCTTCTTTAACGGCTTTAACAAAAGCTTCTGTATTTCGATAATTTTTATTATCTTTAGGACTTCCCTTTTTAGGATAATAAGCATCATGTCCAGTTATAATTACAATATCAGGTTGATATTCATTTAATAAATTTCTAATTTCTTTATATATATCTTGTTCATTAATTTTTTTACCAACAACCATTACTTTATTTTTACGATAAAATTTAAGACATCTTTTAAGAAATTCCCCATCAGAATCTAGATGTAAAACCTTCCCAGGTAAGAAGAAATAATCTCCCCGATCTTCATTAAGATTTAAATCTAACATAATATCATCATCTATACTTCTTTCTTCTTCTACATATAATTTTAAATCTTCTAAATTAGCATCTGCAAACAAACGAACTTGAACTCCTTTTAAATAAGCAACTTGATTTTTAATTTTAACAATCTTAAAAACCGTATCATTATTATAACTATTTCTTGTTACTAAATCCCCAACAGCAAATTCCATACACATCCCCTAAAAAATTTTATGAAAAAAACAAATAAAACTTGTCATTATTTTATTTGCTTTCTTATTTTTTTTAATTCTCTATTTATTATCTGTTCAATGTTTTGTCTAGTACAATTATATTCACTAGCTAAATCATTAACTGACATCGGCTTATCATTATAAAATCCACAATAAGCTTTTAAAATTTTAGCTTTATTAAGTTCTTTTCCAGCCATTTGTTCAATCTGTTTATAAAACATTTCATTAATAATTTGTTCATATTCATCATTTGCTTCTTCTTTATCATTCAATTTTTCTTTAATCGTACAATATATTATTGGTTTTATTATAAATTCAAATTTTCTTGAAGACACTAATTTTAAATCAATACCCATTTCTTCAGCAGTTATACTTAATTGTCTAAACTCGTTTTGTAATCTTAATGGAATACTATTATTTAAACCATGTACATACATAAAAAATAAACTAGCCATTTTCCGATAACCAATTCCATATAAATTCATTGTTGAAACATTTATAAAACTTGCTTTTAAAGTCATACTAATTAATTGATAATGAAAATTTCTCCTAAAATATTCTGAAAATAACTGTAAATTTAATATTTTCCCAGATTTTAAATACTTTATCCACAGCTCAATACTATTCATTATAATATCTTCTATATCAAAATCAGTTGCATTATAATTTACATAATAATAATTTTTAAGACTATTATATATTAAATACATTGTTCCATTTATTATTTCTTCAAATATTTTCTTATCATTTGTTTGTTGATATTGTAAGTATAATGTTTTTACTTCACTTATACTTAATTTCGGATATATTTTATAATTTTCCCACCAATTTTCTAATTTAATTTCATTCATGAAAAAAACACCCCTTTTCATTTAAGTGGTTATTATACTATAACTTTTAAAATAGTCAAATTATACTTTGATATAATGTTACAAACATTTCATAAGAAAGTTCTTCAGCTCGAACTTTATCATTATAACCATTTTCCCTTAAAATAGGTTCTATAATAAACCAATATTCTTTTAAATTGTTTTTTAAAGTTTTTCTTTTTTGCCTAAATGCCATTTTTACAAAAGCCCAAAATTTTTTTTCATCTAGAGAAATGATATTAGTTTTTTTATCTAAAACAATCACAGCACTTGTAACTTTAGGTACGGGATTAAATGCTTCTTTTGGCACTTCAAATTCTAAATGAGTGTTAAAATACTGATTTAAAAACACTGTAAAATAGCCATAATCTTTGGTATTTGGTAAAGCACAAAAACGCTCAGCTACTTCTTTTTGAACTAGCAGTATCATCTTATCAGGTATAACATTTTTAATTATATGTTCTATTATTGGCGTTGTAATATAATAAGGAATATTTGCAACAACATATAATTTTTGATATTGACATTTTTTTAATTCACTTAAATTACTTGTTAAAAAATCTTGATAAATTACTTCTAAATTATTTAATTTATCTAAATATTCTTTCATTCTTAAATCTATTTCATAAGCAATTACTGGTGATTTTTTTAAAATTAAATATTTTGTTAAAGCCCCCATTCCTGGACCAACTTCTAATATTAAATCATTTGTCTCACTACTAAAAAGATTAGCAATATTTGCTAATACTTTCTCATCTTTTAAAAAATTCTGTCCTAAACTTTTTTTAGCTTTCATTATTTCTCAACCAACCATCTCTTAAAACTTCATAAGTAATACTTGTTCGTCCTACATGTTTAGAAGCATAAGATTCACTAGGTGTTAAAAGGTCTAAGTCCGTTCCAAGAACTCCTCTATCTAAGACAATAGCATACATTGGCTCACTAGATAATTTAGAATTAAATCTAACAATTG
>CANRMU010000059.1 GCA_947631895.1 uncultured Bacilli bacterium
ATTTAGAAAACAATGTTTCACGTGAAACATTGGAAGTAAATAACTTTAGATTTTTGCTAATAAAAAAATGAAGGCCTAATTTTAGTGAAGTAAAAATTATTATTTAAAAATTGAAATTTAGAAAACAATGTTTCACGTGAAACATTAGAAGTGAATAACTTTAGATTTTGTTAATAAAAAATAAAAGTCTAATTTTAGTGAAGTAAAAATTATTATTTAAAAATTAAAATTTAGAAAACAATGTTTCACGTGAAACATTGAGTTTACTTTTTATATTTTATTTGTTATAATCTATTTGTGCAACAAAGATACTGTAATCTGGTCAGAATCGGAAGATAGCAGCCACGTCAGTCCCTGTTTGTGTGCACATTTTTTTTATGGAGTGATATTAGATGAATGAGTATATTAAAATAATCTTAGATGAAGCTACAATTGCTTTTAATGAAAACGAAATCCCAATAGGTGCAATAGTTATAAACAATGGAAAAGTTATTTCTCGAAGTCATAATACTCGAGAAAAGGATCATAATATTTTAGGTCATGCTGAAATAAATGCGATTATAGCTGCTTCAAATAAATTAGGGAGATGGAATTTAAGTGATTGTGATTTATATGTGACTTTAAAGCCTTGTTCAATGTGTTTAGAGGTCATAAAACAAGCTCGAATTAATCATGTTTATTATTTATTAGATAAACTAGATTATAAGAAAGAATATAATAAAACGGCTATAATTAAAATAGAAAACAAAAACGAACAAACGTATGCTAATATGTTAGCTAATTTTTTTAAAAATAAGCGATAGTTTATGATATAATGATATTTGAAGGGACGTGAAATCATGGATTATAAGGTACTTTATCGTAAATATCGTCCAACAAACTTTGAAAATATCGTTGGTCAAGAATATACTATTACAATGTTAAAAAATGCAATTATGAATGATAAGATTTCACATGCTTATTTATTTACTGGACCTAGAGGAACTGGAAAGACTAGTACGGCAAAAGTTTTTGCGAAGACAATTAATTGTGAAAACCGAATAAATGGTGAGGCTTGTGGAAAATGTAATTCTTGTTTAAATTTTTCACATAGCTCTGATATTATTGAAATTGATGCAGCTTCAAATAACGGTGTTGATGATATAAGAGAGCTAATTAATAATGTTAAAATTGCTCCTACTTCGAGTAAATATAAAATATACATAATTGACGAAGTTCATATGATGACTCAAAGTGCTTTTAATGCTTTGTTATTAACATTAGAAGAACCTCCCACACATGCTATTTTTATTATGGCTACGACTAATGTAGAAAGCGTTCCAATTACTATATTATCGAGATGTCAACGTTTTAATTTTAAAAAAATTGAATTAAATACAATTAAAAATCAACTTTCTAAAATTTGTCTGGAAGAAAACATTAAAATCACATCTGATGCTTTAGATGAAATTGCTTATTTGTCAGAAGGTGGTTTAAGAGATGCATTATCCTTATTGGATCAACTTTCATCTGAAAATGATGAAATAACGATTGATAAAATATTAATGAATTATGGGTCAATCTCTTCATTATTTATTAAAAATATTATTGATGATATTGAAAATAATGATGCTGATAAAATTATTTTAGCAATGAAAGAATTAGAAAATAGTTCTAGTGATTATAAAGTTTTTATTAAAAAACTAGTTAAAGAGTTGATAAATAAAGCTATTTTAATTAAACAAACAAATTTGAAATCAAATTTAACTTATGAAAACATTAAAAATTTAATTTTGGATTTAAATGATTGTTTTAATAAAATAAGTATTCACATAAATCCATATTTATTAATTCAAGTTATACTATTAAATTATGTTAAACCAGTTGTTAAAGCTAATGATGAAGATGTTAAGAAAGATAAAATAGAAGAACAGCCAAAAATTATTAAACAAGAAGTAGTTGTTGAAGTTAAGGAAGAAATATCAACAACTGATGAAAGTAACTTATCAACATATAATGAAGAGTTAAGTGAATATTTAGAAGAATTAAAAAATATTAGAATTAATAATTGTTTTGCTACGGCTCAAAAAGAGATTTTAAATAAATATCAAAATAAATATCAGACGATGAATTTTAAAGAATTTGGTGATATGGAATCATTGTTAATAGATACTAAAATTATTGCTGCTGGTAAGCAAGTAGCGATATTAACGACTTCTCTTGCTAGTAGTGCAGATTTGTTAAATCATCATTTAGAAAAAATTGAAAGTAAGTTATCAACATTGTTAGAAGGCGATGTTAAATTTATCGCTGTTAGTGAAGAAGAATGGAATAATTATAAAAGAGAGTATGTTCAAAATTTAAAAAATGGTGTAAAATATGAAGTGATTGATGAATCAGGGTTGCAAGAATTAAAACCGTCTAAAGATGATTCACAATTAGAACAATTTGCTGAGCAAATTTTTGAAACAAAAAAGATAGAAATTATATAGGGAGAGTGAAAAAAATGAATATGCAAAAATTAATGCAACAAGCACAAAAAATGCAAAGAGACATGCAAAAAAATCAAGAAGAATTAGAAAAAATGAATTTTACGGGAACTTATGAATGGGTAGAAGTTGTTTTAAATGGTAAGAAAGAAATGATTTCTTGTAAAATCAAACAAGAAAATTTAGATAATGAAGATTTAGAAATGCTACAAGATTTTATTGTTTTAGCTGTTAACGCCGCTGTAAAAAAAGTTGATGCAGAATATGAAGCTAAAATGGGTCAATATTCAAGTATGCTTGGTGGTTTGATGTAATGCATGTTTATCCAGTTTTATTAGAAAGACTAATAGAATTTTTCAAAAAGTTACCTGGTATTGGTGAAAAAAGTGCGGAACGGTTAGCTTTGGCTTTAATAGATATGCCTGATGAATATTTGATGACAATAAGTGCTGATATAATAAATGCTAAGAAAAGCTTACATCCTTGTTCTATTTGCGGGCAAATTACTGATCAAAATGTTTGTCAAATTTGCGATAGTGAAACAAGAAATCAAAATTTGATATGCGTTATAGAAGACTATAAAAGTGTTTTTGCTTTTGAAAAGGCTGGTAATTATCGAGGCGTTTATCACGTTTTAAATGGCCTTTTGTCACCAATGGAAGATATTGGTGTTGATGATATTAATTTAGCAAGTTTGGTAAAAAGAGTAGAGAGTTTAGAAAATCCAGAAATTATTTTAGCTTTAAAATCATCTATTGAAGGTGAAACAACAACTTTATACATTCAAAAAATATTTGCTAATAAAAATGTTAAAATATCGAGATTATCTTATGGACTACCAATTGGAGCTGAGATTGATTATTTAGATACAACTACGTTAGATAAAGCATTAGAAGATAGGAAAACTATTTCGGAATAAGTTTTCTTTTTTTTACATATATTTTGATGAGTGATTATATATGTTGAAAAAATTAGGTAAATTGTTACGAAATATAGTTTTAGCATTTCTATTATTATATGGTTTAAACTATTTAGTCAGTTCTTTACATGTGTATATTCCTATTAATGTTTTTACAGTTGGAATTACGACATTACTAGGCTTACCAGGACTTGCCTCTTTAATTATTTTATTTTTTATTGTAAAATAATCTTAGGTGAGGTTTTGTGCACAATGAAAATGATGTATTTGATATATTAGCCAAGCAATACCATGACAATAAATTAGGTCATGCTTTTTTGCTTGAAACTGATGATAGTGAAAAATGTTTAGCTAAAATTTTAGCATTTTTAAAGTTATTAAATTGTGAAAATGAGTATAAAGATGACTGTTCTTTGTGTAACTTGTGTCATTTAATAACTACTAAACAATTGCCTAATTTATTAATAATTGAACCAGATGGAGCTTTTATAAAAAAAGAACAAATTTTAGAATTAAAAAATACTTTTAAAACCAAGCCAATATTTTCAAAATATAACATGTATATAATTATGAATGCAGAATGCTTAAATTCTTCTTCAGCTAATACAATGTTAAAATTTTTGGAAGAACCAGAAGAAAAAATTATTGGTTTTTTTGTAACAAATAATAAAGAAAATGTAATTGATACAATTAAAAGTCGTTGCCAAATTTTACTTGATTATTATTTTGATTCAAAAATAGTTGATGATGAAATGATTGTTGAAGCTGTTAATTATGTTAAACAATTAGAAAGTGCAAAAATAGATTGTTTGTTTTATAATAAAGATGTAATTTTACCAAAAATTACTGATAAAAATTGGTTAATTGCTTTATTTATAAAAATGATTGATATTTATGAAAATTTATATGAAAAGAAAATAACGAATGGAGAACTTCCTAAAGATTATGAATCTTTAAATTTTATGTTAAAAAATGATAATGAATATTTTATAAATAAACTTAATTTGTTAAAAGAATTATTAAAATCTTTAGAGTTTAATGTAAATAATCAAATGGTATTGGACCGTTTAGTGCTAGAAAGTTGGTGAAAAGATGAATATTTATGGAGTTGTATATAAAGATCAAGGTAAAATTTATTATTTTAATGGTAAAAATTTAAGAATTCCTAATAATGTAACAGTTATTGTTGAAACTAATCGAGGAGAACAATTTGGGAAAGTTGTTAAAAAGTTAAGCCAAGATGAAGCAGGGGCTATTAAAGAAGAATTAAAGGAAATTATTAGAATTGCAACTAGAAAAGATTATGATCAATATTTAAAAAATAATAAAGATGTTGAAGAAGCTTTGGTGCATGCTCAAAATTTTAGTGATGAACTTGGTTTAAGTATGCGTTTTATAAATGGCGATATGACTTTTGATAGAAAACAATTATTATTAAATTTTTATGCTGATGATCGAGTAGATTTTCGAGAATTAGCTAGAAAGTTAGCAGGTATTTACCATACTAGAATTGAGTTAAGACAAGTTGGAGCTAGAGATAAAGCTTGTATTACAGGTGGTATTGGGGTATGTGGAAAACCACTTTGCTGTGCAACTTTCCTAAATCATATGGATTCAGTTACTATAAATATGGCTAAAGACCAAAATTTATCTTTAAATCCAGCTAAAATAAATGGGGCATGTGGAAGACTTTTATGTTGTCTTACTTATGAAGAAGATAATTATATTGAATGTAGCAAAGGCTTACCAATGGTTGGCGATAAAATAAGTTATCATGGTAAACAAGGAGAAGTTTTAAGTGTTGATATCTTACGTCGCCGTTATAAAATATTAGTTGATGATGATGTTAAGGAAGTAATTGTAGATAATGAAAAAGGAGCTTAATTGGTTATTTGATTATCCTAATTTAAAATTATATCAATATGATAATGCTTTTAAATTTTCTTTAGATTCAATTTTATTAGCTGAATTTGCTGAGATTAGAAAAAATGAAAATAAAATTTTAGATTTATGTACAGGAAATGGGGTAATTCCAACAATTTTAAGTTGGAAAACAAATAAAAAAATCGTGGGGATTGAACTCCAAAAAGATATTTATGATTTAGCGATTCTTTCTTTAAAAGAAAATAATTTAGAAGATAAAATAACTTATATTTGTGATGATATAAAAAATGTTGGTAATTATTTTAAGGAAGAAAGCTTTGATGTTATTCTTTGTAATCCTCCTTATTTTCCTTATCATAGTGATAAACATGTTAATCAAAATGATTTAAAGAAAATTGCAAGACATGAAATATTTATAAATTTAAAATCCATATTAGAAATAGCTAGTAAAATGTTACATACTAAAGGACGTTTTTATTTAGTGCATATTCCTGAACGTTTAGATGAAATTTTATTTTTAGCACATCAATATAATCTTGCTGCTAAAGAAATTCAACTAATTTATTCTAAAGAAGGGGAAGATGCAACAATGGTGTTAATAAGTTTTATGAAAGATGGAAAATTTGGTGTTAAGGTAAGAAGTGGAATAAATATTAGTAAATTAACTACATATCAAAATTTATTTAGAAAGGATTGATAAATGTGAAACTAATAGTAGCGTTAGGTAATGTTGGTAAAGAATATTTAAATACAAGACATAATATTGGTTTTATGGTTGCTGATAATTTTGAAGAAAATTATACATTGGAAAAAAAATTTCAAGCTTATGTTTATCAAGGGGAATATCAAAATAATAAATACATGATTATAAAACCAACAACTTATATGAATTTATCGGGGATAGCAGTTAGTCTTGTTGTAAACTATTATCATATTGATATTGAAGA
>CANRMU010000060.1 GCA_947631895.1 uncultured Bacilli bacterium
TAGTATTTCAGAGGTAACCGAAGGAATCTCTTTACCAACCGATGAAAGATACTTTGATAAATATGATTATAGTACAAGTAGTGCAACATATAACAGAGGTTTTTTAGGAGATGCCACAAAAGAAATGGGACCATTTCAAACAATGAAATATTTAACCAAATCAAGAAATATAGGCAGCTGGTATAATGATGAGGCATGGCTTGTCGGTTCAGGCGGTCCTTGGGTCGATCGTGGTGGCGATTACGCCTATGGCACGGGTGCTGGCGTGTTCGGTTTCAGTTACGCGTACGGTCGTGCGAGCAGCGACGACGGCTTTCGGCTCGTTCTCGCCTAATCTTTACGAAACTGAGGGTGTTATTCATTATGACATCTTTTGCTTGCAAGCATCATAACATTTTAGTAAAATAATATTGCGAGGAGGTATATTATGTTACATGATATATTAATGATTGTTATAGGTTTAATAGTTGGCTTAGTTATTGGCTTTTTTGGAGCTAGAACATTTATGAAAAAATATTTAAAGAAAAATCCACCTATTAATGAAAAAATGATTGAAACAATGATGAGTAGTATGGGAAGAAAACCTAGTCAAAAACAAGTAAGACAAGTTATGAATCAAATGAATCGCTTTATGTAAGCGTTTTTTCTTTACTTTAAAATGCTTTTTATTTATAATATTAAGCCAAGGAAGTGATAGAATGGAAAATAGTGAATTTCCAGCAGATGTTAGCTTATTATTAGAAAGTATTGAAGAATGTCTTAGAGAAAAAGATTATCTTAAAATTTATATTTTTATTACTAAATATGGTAAAATGATTCATTCAATTAATCGTAGCCTGTATTTTGAAATTGTTTTATGTTATATAAGTAAATTTATTAATAATGATGATGTTTGTGTTAAACTTTCTAATAATACAATAAATATTAATAAAAAATTATTAGAATTAAATAAATATTTATTAAAAGAAATAAAACAACTTGAAGATGAAAGTAGTGAAAAAAGTAAAAATCTATTAATCTTAATTAAAAATTTTTGGTTAATTTCTTATTATGAAACTGATTGTGGACTTACTAATATTCCTAGTGGAAGAACCTATTATTATGATAAAAATAAAACCCAAATTGAAGAATTATTTAAACAAAATGAAGAATTAAAATTAAGTATAAAGTAGTTTTAACTTAACCATAATATAAATGGTGAAGTTTTATGAAACAAAATTTATTTTTAGATGCAGCTATACCTTTAGAAAAAGATATTTTAATTGAAAGTAAAAAAGAAAGAAATGTTACAATAAAACATTATTATGTTAAAGAAGAAAAAAATTATAAATTAAAACATGATAAAGGAGATTATTTTACAATATCTTTTGATGATATTGTAATGTATCAAGAGACAAATAGTTTAGAAAAAGTTGTAAAAAAAATTTTAAGAATGTTTTTAAAAAAATATCATAAAGGTGGAACTATTCTTATTTTAGGTTTAGGTAATTCTAGTATATTAGGAGATTCTTTTGGCGTTAAGTGTTTAAGTAAAATAATTGCTACTAACCATTATAATGATATCTATACTATTCCCAAAGTAGCCCTTTTTTCACCAGAAACAACTAATAAAACCGGAATATCATCTTTTAAACTTATTGAAAATGTTGTTAAAGATTTAAAACCAGATGTAATTATTTTAATTGATTCTTTAGTAACTGAAAAAGTAAGTTTTATAAATCGAACTTTAGAAATAAATGATTGTGGAATTGTTTATGCCGATGCTTTAAAAGATAATAAATGCATAAATAGAAAAACTTTTGGCATTCCAGTATTAACTATTGGTTATCCAACTTTATGGGATTGTAAAAAAGCTTATTTTTCTAAATTAAATTTAGAAGAAGATTTAAAAATAATGAGTGATTTAGTATCAAAAGTAATAAATCAAATTATAATGTCATAAAACGACATTTTTTTATTGTTTTATTTTATATAATACTAATGGTGAAGATTATGAAAAGATTTAAGAGTAAGAAAAAGAAGTCTTTTAAAATTAAAGTATTAGTATTTATTATTTTTTTTAGTGTTAGTTTTTATTATGTATTTTCTTATTTTGTTGATCCAAGGATTTTATTAGAAAGCATTAAGAATCGTTATTTTAATAATAGTGATATTGTTACTTGGTATATTAATGATTTATTTGGTAGTGTTAAAGAAGATAATGGGTTAGGGAAAACTGAATATATACCTGATCCTAATCCAGGAGAAAACAAACATGAACCAATTGTTTATTTATATAATACTCATCAAAGTGAAGAATATTATGTTGATTTATTAATGGAACATGATATTATGCCTAGTGTTATGACTTCTAGTTATATTTTAAGAGAAAAATTAAATAATTTAAAAATAAATACGATGGTTGAAACTACTAATATTAAAAATATTTTAGATAGTAATGGTTGGAATTATACAAGAAGTTATGAAGCAAGTAGAACTTTATTAGAACAAGCTAAAATTAATAATCCAACATTAAATATTTTTATTGATTTACATCGCGATTCAATTCCTTATGAAAGTTCTACTTTAATAACTAATGATACAACATATGCTAAAGTCTTATTTGTAATTGGAACGGAACATGAAAATTTTGAACAAAATAAAGAATTTGCTTTAAAAATTAGTAATGCTATGAATGAAAAGGTACCAGGTATTTCTAAAGGTATTTTAGAAAAAGGAGGTTCTGGAAATAATGGTATTTATAATCAAGATTTTGATGCTAAAACCATTTTAATTGAAGTAGGTTCTTCATATAATTATATAACCGAAGTAAGTAAAACAATGGATGTTTTAGCCGAAAGTATTGCTTTGGTAGTAGGTGAGTAAATGGAAAAGAAAAAGAAACCTAATTGGTTTTTAAGAATCTTAGGAGTTTTATTTGTAATTTATATGTCTTTAACAATTGCTATTAATACAGGTTATTATGAAGCAAAATTAAGTGAAAAAACAACTATAACTGAAGAAAATATGAAACAATTTGAAGAAGATGTTAAAAATGGTAAAGAAGTTGATATTAAAGATTATGTTACTGATAATTATGAAGATTATTCTAACAATACGAGTAAAGCAGGAGTTAAAGTTTCTCACATAGTTGAAAATTTTATGGCTAATGGCATTACTGACTTAATTAATGTTCTAAAAAAATTATTTACTTGATATTTTAGGAGATAAAAGCTCTTAAAATGTTGGAAAAATATGGCTTTTGTGTTAAAATTTGTCTTAAAGGAGGAATGCTTATGTTACTACAATTTAAATTTAAAAATTATAAGTGTTTTTATGATGAAACTATTTTAGATTTAACAGCTACAAAAGAAAAACAACACAGTAATAAAATAATTTCTATTAATGGTTTTAAAATTCTCCCCATTATTGAAATTCATGGAGCTAATGCTTCTGGTAAAAGTAGTGTTTTAGAAGCTTTACAATTTATGATAAATAATATTAAACAATCTAATTTAGTAGATGTTAATGATAAATTGTATACTAGTCCTTTTGCTTTTAGCAAAAAATCTTTAAATGAAAATAGTGAATTTGAAATTTCTTTTGTTTTAAATGATTATGAGTATCGTTATGGTTTTTCTTTGAATCAAGATGGTTATGAAGAAGAATGGTTATATAAAAAAAAATTTATGATTAATTCTGTATCAAAAGAAAAATTAATTTTTATTAGAGATAAAAAACGCATTGTTTTTAATAATTCTTATGAAAAATATAATAAAACTTGGCAATTATTTCAAAATACCGTTAGTAATTATCGAAAATTATTAATTTTAAGTAGTGTAGCTATTAAAGAAGAAAATGGTTTATTTAGAGATATATACAACTATTTAAATAAGATTATTTTTAAAATTGAAAGTGTTTTTAATCAAAATTTAATTATTAGCATTTTAAAAGAAAATAATAAATTATATAAGCAATTTCAAAAATTAATAACGGAATTTGATCCATGTTTATTAGGTCTTAAAATTGATGAAAAAATTAATGATATAGGGGAAAAAGTATATAATATTAAGGGAATTCATAAGGATATTGATAATAATGATTTTAGATTAATACCATTTCATTATGAATCAGACGGAACAATTAAAATGTTTAATGTTTTACCAATTATTTTAGAAAATTTAAACAATGGTGGAGTTTTATGTATTGATGAGCTTGATGTTAAATTTCATCCTTTATTATTTAAGAAAATTGTTAATATGTATAAAGATAAAAATATCAATAAAAATAATGCTCAATTAATTTATACAGCTCATTCAACATTTCTATTAAGTAGTGATTATTTAAGAAGAGATGAAATATATTTAGTTGAAAAAAATAGTTTGGGTAAATCAGATTTATATTCTTTATCAGAATTTAAAAATTTAAGAATTGATGCTAACTATGAGAAAAAATATTTGAGTGGACAATTTGGGGCAATACCATTTGATGATGAATAGGTGAAATATGGGCAGTGATAATTTATTTAATAAACATCGTAACGAAAGAATTAAAAGAAAATAAAATAATAAAAATATTAAATCTAATAAATGGCTAATAGTTTGTGAAGGTAAAAAGACTGAAACTAATTATTTTAATGAGGTGATTAAAAAAGTTAATAAATTAGTTTTAAATGAAAATAAATTAAAGGTTAAAATTATTGGTAAAGGATTAGGAACTTTATCATTATTAGATACTGTTAGTGATATCATAAGTAATGAAGTAATCCCTTATGGCAATATTTTTGTTGTATTTGATAAAGATGATTTTGATAAAACTATCAGAATATGTGAAAAAAAAGGCTATTTTCCTTTATGGTCTAATCAAGCAATAGAATTTTGGTTTTTGCTTCATTTTTATTACATTGATACAAAAATGGATCGTAAATTATTGCATCTAAATTAAGTGAGTATTTAAGTAATGTCGGTTATGAATATAAATATCAAAAAAATGATGAAAAATTATTTATGATTTTAAATAGGTATGGTTCATTAGATAAAGCTATAAAAAATGCTCGTAAAATTCATAACAATCACGGTAATGAATTACCATCTAAATGCGAAAGTTGTACAACTGTTTATAAATTTTTTGATGAAATAGATAAAAGATTAGAAGAACTAGATATTATATTAGATTATAATAAATTATAAGCAAATAATTATTAATTTTAGAATAATTCTCTAATTGTCAATAAGTTTATTTTTATGTATAATAAACCTTAGGTGAGTAAAAATGAATATTAAACAAGAAAATATTAGAAACTTTTCAATTATTGCTCATATAGATCATGGTAAAAGTACTTTAGCTGATCGGATATTAGAAATTACTGGTTCAGTTAGTAAAAGAGAAATGAAAGATCAAATTTTAGATAGCATGGATTTAGAAAGAGAACGAGGCATTACTATTAAATTAAATGCGGTAGGTTTAAATTATGTCTATCAAAATGAAGAATATCTTTTAAATTTAATTGATACTCCTGGTCATGTCGATTTTTCTTATGAAGTAAGTCGTTCTCTAGCAGCTTGTGAAGGAGCAATTTTAGTAGTTGATGCAACTCAAGGAATAGAAGCTCAAACTCTAGCTAATTTATATTTAGCATTAGCTAGTGATTTAAAAATTATTCCGGTTATTAATAAAATTGATTTACCTAATGCTAATATTTTAAAAGTTAAAAATGAATTAATTAAAGTTTTAGGTTTTAAAGAAGAAGAAATTTTACTTTGTAGTGGTAAAACTGGTGAAGGGGTTAAAGAATTAATTGAAGAAGTAATTAAAAAAATACCTGCTCCTATAATTAAAAATAATGAACCATTAAAAGCTTTAATTTTTGATAGTTATTTTGATCCTTATAAAGGAGTAGTAGGTTTAATTAAAGTAGAAGAGGGAATGGTTAAATTAAAAGATGAGATTATACTAATGGCTAGTAATAAATCTTTTATCGTAACGGAATTAGGTATTCATACGCCTAAAGAAAAAACTTTAGATACTCTAAAAAGTGGTGAAGTAGGTTATATATGTGCATCCATAAAAGATATATCTTCAATTGAAGTTGGAGATACAATTACCTTAAAAAATAATCCGGCTAAAGAAAGTATATCTGGTTATAAAAAAATGAAACCAATGGTTTATTCTGGTATTTTTCCCGTTGAGCCTAATAAATATGAAGCCTTAAAAGAAGCTTTTGAAAAATTAAA
>CANRMU010000061.1 GCA_947631895.1 uncultured Bacilli bacterium
TTAAATTTGAAATAGATGATAGAAAAACAAGAAAAAAGGAAGAAAACTTTATTGTGTCATTTGACCAAGAAAACGTGTAATTTCTCACTAGCTTTTGAGATATTTTTAGCTTTGGCTACTTCATAAAATAAATTCCATAAATCTAAATTCATTATAACCTCCTGTTATATCAACTATAAATAATATATATTTTTATTATATTTTTAAATGTGCTATATTGTCAATAGAAAAGAGGTAGTTGGTATGGAAGTTAAAAAAGATTTAGAAATTAAAGATATGTATCATTTTTTAGAAACTTATTGTGAAAAAAAGCATTATGAGAATGCTTTAGTTGCCCTGCCATTTGCTAGGGAAGTTCATAAAGAACAAAAACGTTTAGGAGGAGATCCTTATATAGTTCATCCTTTAAGTGTTGCTTTCTTTTCAATAGGTGCTGGACTTGATTCTGATAATATTATTAGTGGTTCACTTTTACATGATACGATTGAAGATCAAAACGCTAATTTAGATTTAATAAACATTACTGATGAAATTAAAAATATTGTTAATTTACTTACTTTCATCAAAGACAATAGTAATAAAGATATTGCTTTAAAAAATTACTATGAAAATATTAAAACTAATTGTGATGCCATTATAATTAAATTAATTGATCGAATTCATAATTTATCAACAATGAATAATGCCTTTTCTTTAGAAAAAATGAAAAACTATATTTTGGAAACGCAAAAATATGTTATACCTTTAGCTGATTATGCTAAAGAAAAGTATCAAAATATGGCTAATAAATTATGGTTATTAAAATTTTATTTAACAACCCTTGTTAATACTACTAATTATGTAATTAATGAAGAAGAAAAATTAGTTAGAAAAATCAGTTAAATATTTAGTTAATAAACTAATTTCTTCTTCAATTTTTTTTCTTTCTTCTTGATGATTATTAGGGATATTTTTTAATATCTTTTTTAATTTTAATAAATACTCTTCATAATAATTAAGATAATCTTTATTAAATTTACCAAATAATATTTCTTCTTTAGTTAAAACTTCTTTTCCTTTAAGATATTTCATAATATGATATAAATGATTTTTATCTTCTATAATATATTCTTCTTTTAAAGTATAATCTAATTGATTAAGAAAAAATCTTAATTTATCATAATCATTATTTGATTGCACAATAATTTTATTGATTGTTTTTAATTTAGTTTTATCTTCTAAAATATGTTTAATAGTATTATATCCCATACCCGCAATGACTAAAGTATTATAATTAGAAACATCAAGATTTTTAAGGCCATCAGCAAGTACTAAAGGAATGTCTTTTTCTAAATGATATTCTAATAAATTATGATATGCACTATCAAGGGCATTTTGATGAATATCAGTTCCTAGACATTTAATTTTTTTTTGATGTAACATAATTGGTAAGTAAGCATGGTCAGTACCAATATCAATTACTTTATCATTTTTATCAATTAATGAAGCAATTAATTCTAATCTTTTAGTCATTTAAGAAATCCTTTAGTTTTTTAGCTCTTGATGGATGTCTTAATTTTCGTAAAGCTTTGGCTTCAATTTGTCTAATACGTTCCCTAGTAACATTAAATTTTTTACCAACTTCTTCTAAAGTATGACTTGTTCCATCAATAAGACCAAATCTTAGTTCTAAGACTTCTTGTTCTCTTTCTTGTAAGGTACTTAAAACTTCTCTTATTTCTTCTTTTAATATTTCATTTGTTGCATATTCTTCAGGAGTCATGCTATTTGGATCTTTAACAAAATCACCTAAATGAGAATCATCTTCTTCTCCTATTGGGGTTTCAAGTGATACTGGATCTTGACTAATTTTAATAACGTCTCTTACCTTTTCAACTGATATCCCCATTTTTTTAGCAATTTCTTCTTCACTTGGTTCTCTATTTAATTCTAGAGTTAATTGTCTTTGAATTCTAGCCATTTTATTAATTGTTTCAACCATATGAACTGGTACTCTAATGGTTCTTGCTTGGTCAGCTAAGGCTCTAGTAATTGCTTGTCTAATCCACCAAGTTGCATAAGTTGAAAATTTATATCCTTTATCATAATCAAACTTATCTACAGCTTTCATTAAACCAATATTTCCTTCTTGAATTAAGTCTAAAAATAATAGTCCTCTTCCCACATATCTTTTAGCAATTGATACAACTAAACGTAAGTTAGATTCAGCTAACCTATTTTTAGCTTCTTCATCGCCATTAGCTACTTTAATAGATAAATCCATTTCTTCTTCCGCTGATAATAAAGAAATTCGTCCTATTTCTTTTAAATACATTCTTACTGGATCATTAATATTAACATCTTTAGTTATTTCAGCATCATCTAAAATAATTGGTGACCCGTTATCTTCAGTATTATCACTTTCTTTGTCATCTTCTCCAACAATCTCAATATTATTACTTACTAAATCATTATATAAAACATCTAATGAATCATTATCAACATCTAAACCTTTAAGTGAGGCCGCTAATTGTTCAAAAGTAATTTTACCTTCTTTTTTACCTAACTCAATTAATTCATTTTTTCTTTCTTCAAAAGTTTTAATTTCTTTAACTTTTTTAACTTTTTCTAATTTTTTATCAGGTTCTTTTTCAACTAATTTAATATCTTCACTTTCTAATATTTCATAGAATTTAGACATATCTTCTTTTTTAACACGACATTCTTTTAAAACTTCAGCTACTTCTCTAATAACTAAATATCCTTGTTCCTTTCCTAAATTAATTAATTCTTGTTTCTTCATTTCATACTTTGTCATTTTATCCACTTCTTTCTATAATTTTTCTTTATCCTTTTTTAATTCGATTATTTTAATAGCTATTTCATTTTTTTCAGTTTCATCAAAACTATTTTTTTGCTTTAATTTTAATTCTTTAATTTCTTCATCAATCATTATCCTTTTCATACTTTTGATATATTCTTCCATTTTAGCATCGGTTAATTCTTCTTCTTTTATACTATTTATTACTTCTTTTATGTCATCTTTAATTGGTGAAGTCTCAACATAACTTAAGAAATCAGCCAAATTAATCGTCTTGTGCTTTTCAAAGTAGTATAATACTTCACTCGCAATTTGTCGATACTTTTTTAAACTAAAATAGTTTAATTTTTTTTGATATATTTTAAGATATTTAACATCATTCATCATATAATATAAAATAGCATTAGCACACATTTCATATTTATTTTTTTTAGGTCTTTCTATTTCTTGTTTAATGGGAATATCTACTACTTTTTTGTCATTTTTACTTAATTCACTTTTTAATAAATCATAAGATAAATCATAATCTTTAGCTAACTTTTTAATGGTTATTTCTTGTTCTAATTCATCAGATTTTTCTAAGACTTTTAAAACATCTTTAATATATTTTACTAATTCTTTAGAATCTGTTAAATTTTTATTTTCTTTTAAATATGCTAATTTAAATTCTAAAAATGAAATCGGATGTTTTAAACATTCTTCCATTTGTTCTTTACCATAATTTATTAAAAATTCATCAGGGTCTTTGGCTTTACTTAGTCTTACAACATCAATGTCAATACCAGCTTCTTCTAATAATAAGCCATTATTATAGGTATTTATTTTTCCTGCATCATCATTATCAAGCATTAGGGTAAGTGGAACTCTTAATTTTTTAATTAAATCAATTTGTTCTTTAGTAAGGCTTGTTCCCATTAAAGCAATGGTATTATAAAAACCCATTGAATACATGCGCATCGCATCCATATTACCTTCAACTAAAATAACTTTTTTTAAAAGTCTTACTTTTTCTTTAGCGCGATGATAATTATATAAGACATTACCCTTTTTAAATAAAATTGTTTCTTTACTGTTTAAGTATTTGGGGGTAGCATCTTTTAAATATACTCTTCCTGTAAAAGCAACTACTTTACCATCAGGATTTTCAATCGGAAAAATTATGCGATTTGAAAAAACATCATGATATTCTAAACCATTTTTTCTAATTAAACCTAGATTTTCTAATAAATCATTTTGATAATTTTTCTTTTCTAGTAAAGGGCCTAAAGAAGTATCTTCTAAAGCTAATCCTAAATGAAAAGTTAAAATCATTTCATCAGTAATATTTCTACTATGCAAATATTCTTTAGCTCTTTTAGCTTCTTTAGCTTGTAAATTATTTTGATAAAATAGGGACGCTAAAGACATAATTTTAAATTCTTCTTCATGTTCTTCCTTAGGTTTTTGATAATTACTTGTAAAGTTCATTCCAATTTTATTAGCAACAATGGAAACGGCTTCGATAAAACTAACATTTTCATATTCTTTAACAAAGTTAAAAACATTTCCACCTGCTCCACAAGAAAAACATTTATATAATTGTCTTTCCTTGCTAACACTCATAGATGGTGAATGATCTTGATGAAAAGGACAAACCCCAAAATAATTTTTACCTTTTAAAGTTAAGGGAACATAAGAACTAATGATTTCAACAATATCTGCACTTTTTCTGATTTCATCTATTTGACTTTCCTTAACTGCCATATTTTTTTCCTTTCTATTATTATATATTACCCAAAAAGGTCCAATTTCCTTTTTTTTTACAAAAAAAAATGCTAAAATTAGCATTTTTTAGCATATAATAGCATTTTTTAAACCTTTTTACCAACAAAATATACTTGTTTATTTAAGACTTTTTTACTACAAGTTATTAATATAACCAAATCATCTTCCTTACTATAATAAGATAATTTACCATCTTTATCTTTATAATTAATATCTATTATCTGATATTTTCTTTCTTGATTATTTTCCCTAATAAAAAACTCATCACCAATTTTTAATTCTTCTAATTTTTTAAAATATGAATGAATACCATCTCCTGAATGACTAGCAAGTAATAAATGATTATTATTTTTAATGCTCATTATTCCCGTTGTTAAGTTATTTTTTTCAGAATCATTTGGAAAAAATGGTTTGGTAAAAGCTATTTTAGGAATAACTAAAAGGGAAAGATTATCACCAGCAAAAGCTTTTATTTCAATTATTTTTTGATAAGATTTATGATAAGCATAAGGAAAGATAATTATTAATATTAAACTAAGCAAGCAAATGTTTTTTAAAGAAGAACGCAAGGGCAATGGCAAGAAGTCCAAATAATGGTTCAAAACCACTTTCATACGTATTAGGAATGTTTTCAAATATATAATCAACACCATCTGGTTCTAAATCATAATCATATATGTAATCATCAGTTTCTTCTAAATAGTCACTATAAACAAATGTAATATTACGATTAATAAGATATTTATTTTTTTTCATATATTCTACAGTTTTATCAGAATTATAAATCTTTACTTCATCATAATCATCATAAAAAGGTATTTTAAAATATCCAGCATCTACATAAATTGAATCTTTAATTTCAGTATTTGTTTGTTCATCAATAAAAGATATTTGATATTTTTTAACTTTTATTTTAGAACTTATTTTGACATTAGATGCCGGCATAATAAAACTATTATTATTAATTATGAATATTTCATTATTATTTTCATCAATAATAGCTAAAGACTCTATTTCATAAAATTCATTTTCAATTATATTAAATTCTACAAGTTCATTAAATTTTGCTTTAGAAGCAATTTTAATAGCAATTTCTCTTATATCATTTTGAATATTAAATTCTTTTTTTGTAACTTTAGAAGTTATAATTGCATCTTTATTAGGCATAATAAAGATTAAAGTTTTTAAATCAATTTTTTCACCGTTAATATAAAGACTATTTAATTCATAGCCATCTAAAACATAAACGTTTAATTTAACTTTATCTCCAGCTGTAGCACTTTTAAAACTATCAATTACTATTCCCTCACTATTTTCTATTAAAATATTATAAGTTTCTTTAGTAACTTCGGCTTTTATTGTTACATCTTCATTTGGCATAGTAAATGTTAAAGTATTTAAATCAATTTCTTGATTATTTACATAAAGTTTTGTTAATTCATATTCTTCTAAAACTTGAACATTTATTTTAACTTCATCACCTACTTTAGCACT
>CANRMU010000062.1 GCA_947631895.1 uncultured Bacilli bacterium
AATGGATATATAGATATAATGCTTTTTAAAAATAATAATTTAATGAAAAATAATATAATGATTGAATTAAAATATATCAAGAAAAAAGATTATAGTGAAGAAATATTAAAAGAAAAAATAGAAGAAGGAAAGAGTCAATTAGAAAGTTATAACAAAGATGAAAGACTTGGTAATCCACTTAAATATTTAGTTGTATTTGTTGGTAATGAATTAAAGCTAGTAGAAAAAGTGTAAAGGATAGTGTCAATCTATTCTCTTTTTCTTGACAATTCTGCATGGGGGGGGGGTTAAACTTAGAATATAATAGAAAAGGAGTAGAAAAATATGGAAAAAAAGAAAGATGGAAAGACTATATTTGTAGTAGGAGTAATAGGACTATGTTTAATTACACTTGGAATAACTTATGCTTATTGGATATTAACAAGACAACAAACAGGAGAGAATGTAGTTAATACAGCATGTTTAAATATTTCTTTTACAGGCGAAAATGATATAAACTTAGATAAAGCATATCCAATGAATGAAGAACAATTAGAAAGTTTTTTATCAAGTGCAACCCCATATCATTTTACAATCCATAACGAATGTAATGATTTAGCAAGTGCAAGTATTAATTTAGAATCTTTAACAGTAAGTGGAAAAGCATTAGAAGATGAATATATAGATGCAATACTATATGAAGATGATTATAATTCAAACTTAAATACAAATAAACAATTAACAGGAAATACACCAAATGATGCAAACAAAGTAATTAGTGATGCAAAACATGCATATAGTTTATATAATTTTACATTAAAAGCAAATGAAGAAAGAGATTTTAATTTATTACTATATATGGACTCAGAAACACCAATGGTAGATGCAAATATGAATGCAAGTTGGAAAGGAAAGATAACCTTAAGTACAGAATATCAAGAAGAAGATACAACAATAAGAAAAATGAGTGGTTATAACGATAAACAAGGAATGTGGGGCTATAAAGATAAATTAACCAAAATAGTAATAGAAAATAAAAAGAGTGTCAAAACAGCTGAAGATGGTGGAAAAGTATATGGACCATTTGATGAAAGTGCAGATGGATATGGAGGAGTACAAAGTTATGTAGTATGTGATACAGAAGAAACAGATTGTACAGGCTATTTACAAGGGACAAATGGAATAAAAGCAAATGAAGATAGTAGTTATTTATTTAATGGTTTTACAAAAGTAATCCAAATAGAAGGATTAGAAAATATAGATACAAGTAACGTGATTAATATGGAAGCAATGTTTAGTACAATGTCCAATATACAGGACTTAGATTTAAGCAGTTTTAGTACAAGTAATGTTAAAAATATGAATTACATGTTTCAAGGAAGTAATAAATTAAAAACATTAGATTTAAGTATGTGGGATACAAGTAGTGTTACAGAGGTTGGTGGTATTTTTAGAGCAATGAGTGAAATACAAAAAATTAATATTAGCAATTGGGATTTAAGTAAAACTTCTGGTTCACAAATATTTTCATATGATAATAGTTTAACAACAATAAATATGTCAGATGTAGTTTTACCATCAAATAGTTCAAGTTATCTATCAGGTTTGACTAGTTTAGAGAATGTTATATTAGATAATGTAGATACTAGTAATGTAACAAATATGCAAGGTATGTTTTTGGGTGCAAGTAATATACAAGAACTTGATTTAAGTAGTTTTGATACTAGTAATGTTACAGCTATGGATGGCATGTTTTCTGGTACGACTAGTTTACAATCAATAACATTTGGCTCTAAATTTGTCCATAAACCTGAAGCAACAACAAGTGGAATGTTTACAAATTGTCCATCGTTAAATAGACCAACAGGCGATACATGGAATGATGTAAGTTTTGATTAACCTTAACCAATCAAATAATTAATCATAAACTACTTTGAGAGGAGAGTATTTATGAATCCATATATGAATATGTATCGTGAACGTAATCGTTATTATCCTAATAATAATGATCGTTTCATTTTTCCTTTTTTAGTTGGAGCTGTGACTGGTGGAGCTGCTGTTGGCCTAACAAGACCAAGACCAATTTATAATGTTGCACCAAATCCAGGTTATGGACCAGGACCAAATTATGGACCAGGATATTATCCACCTAGACCTTATGGAAATTATTCTTATAACTACTATATTCCTTATTGATATTTGATATGAATTGTTTTACTTCTTTTGGTAAAACTTTTCTTTTGGTCTAAAACTATACCTAAAAAAGCAAACATAATAATCATAAAAGAACCACCATAACTTAAAAATGGTAAAGGAATTCCGATTATTGGTAATAGTCCTAAATTCATACCAATATTTTCAAATTCACTAAATAAAAAGATTGTTAAGAAAGCTTTAAAAAATAATTTTTTAGTTTCATTTTTTTCTCTTTTTAAAAAAGTAATTAAACAGTAATCAATAATTAAATAACAAATTAAAATACTTATTGGGCCCATAAGTCCAAAAACATTACTAGATAAAGCAAAGATAAAATCTGTTGGAGCTTCTGGAATATAAACACCTGGATTAAATAAATTAAATTTAAATAAAGAAGCACTTCCTAAAGCTGTTAGGGAATTTTCAATTTGCATACCTTTACCAAAATCTAAAACTCTTTCAATACGATAGAAAAAAGAAGTTCCTAAAATCTTTATTAAAAAATCTCTTTGCCAATAATAAGCATAAATAAATGAACCTAATAAACCCATAATAATAAATAAAAAAACCCAAAACCATTTTTTAGATATCTTAGTATTCCATAATATTACAATCGACATTAATAAAAAAAATATTATCGCTCCTGTATCTGGCTCTAAAAAAACTAAAATTGCTGGTATTAAAAAGATAATAATAACTTTTAAAATAAATTTAAATTCATCTTTTAAAGTATAGAAATTACGATTAGAACAAAAACTTGCTAAAAATAAAGCATAAGATAATTTCATTAATTCACTAGGTTGAAACTGAAAATCACCAATCTTTATCCATGCAGTAGCTCCATTTATATTTTTGCCTATAAATAATACTAATAATAGTAATAACAAATTTATTAAATAAAATAATAAACTATATCTAAATAAATATTTTTTAGGAATAAAATAACAAATAATAAAAACTAATATTCCAATTCCAATCCACATTATTTGTTTTTCTAAATGATTTGTATATAAAGAACTTATAAACTTTGAATGATACATTAAAACTAAACTTATTGTTAATAATAAGAAGAAAAATATACTAAAAATAAAAGTTGTTAGTCGATATGTTTTTTTCATATTATTAATATGAGTCAAAAAAATTTAAAATAAACATAAAATGTTAAAAAGAGGTGTTTTAATTGAAGAAAGATTTACCAAGTGTTTTTTCTAATCCTATTGAAAAGGAAATAAAAAATAATACTGAGTATTATTATGGTAGTTTAAAAAATAATACTTTAGTAAGAGAAAAAAATATTATGCAAGAAATAAATCATATTTTTTCTAGTAAAGATTTTGTTTATAAAAAACAAATTAGAGTAACAACTATTGATAATAGTTTTGATGTAACTTTAGTAGGTAGAAATTCTAGTTCATTATTAACTTTAGATAATAAAAGTATTCCGATATCTTCTATTACTGATATTGAAGTTATCGATTAAAAAAAACACCGTTATGGTGTTTTTAGATTAATTGATCAATATATCTTTTTAATTCTTTAGCATCTTTACCAAAAATAATTTTTAATTGATTATCAATTTCAACTATTCCTTTTGCTCCTAATTTAGTAATTGCATCTTTATCTACTATACTTACATCTTTTAAAATAACTTTAAATCTTGACATATTACATTCAGCATTAACAATATTGTCTTTTCCGCCTAAATAAGTAATTAATTTATTAGCTTCGATATTAAAATCTTTTCTCATTAATTTAGCAACAATTAAAGATATAAAAATTAAGCTAACAATTATAATAACATATATTAACCATTGATCCATATTTATCTAACCTTTCTTAAAAAAATTATACTACACTTTTTTTTAAAATGCACTATTTTTAAAAAATAACATAAATTATTAGTGAGAATATAGGAAAGGGGAAAATGTTATGTGTAACAACGATAATAATTCTAATTGCATCTCTGAAATATTAAATGTCATCTTAGTTTTGCAACAAAATGCGTGTCCAGATTCTTGTTTAGATTCTTGTGATCGTCCAGTTCTTGGAGGTGGACCTAATTGTTTAGTGTGCAATACTAGACCAATTCAACTTTTCACTTGTGGTTCAAATGGTACGCCATTATCTATGCCAACAACTAAAGACCCAGTAACACCACAGACAACATCATCAATCTTTAGAGTTGAAAAAGTAGATAATAATTGCTGTACTTGTCGAGTATTAGAAGAAAATCCAGATACAACAAGCTTAAATCCATATGTTGCTACCAATTCATTTTTTACAGTTGATTTAGGTTGTGTATGTGCATTAAGATGCTTATCTGATACATATATCGAATGTGTTTAATAAGAAAACTGCAAACTGCGGTTTTTTTATTTTAAATTTTATGGTATACTCTTTATTAGAAAGAATAAAAGGTGTTAAATATGCAAGATTTATTTAATAAAACAAAAGAATTAGAAGATTTAGCTTTAAATTTAAACAATGTTGTAAATGAATATTCAAAAATAATTATGAAAATTGAGGAGATTCATTTTTTACAATTAAAAATTGAAACTAAATTAGAAATGGATGCTGAATTAAAAAATGAATATAATAAATGGAAAGAAGAAAAACTAAATTTAATATTTTGGTTTATAAGATTAGGTAAATATATAGCTAATTTAAAAAAACAAAATATTACTTTAAGTGAAAGTGAAAATACTAGTTTAAAAAATTTAATTCAGTTTTTAACGAAATATAATTATATTTGTAAACAAAATACTGATGATAAAATAAAAGAAAAGATTGAGATGCAAATTAATAATTTATTTCAAAATATTTTTAAAACTGATAAAAAATTAATCAAAGAAAAAGATTTGGTAACTAAGATTGTTCCTTATTTTGAATATAATCCAATTGTGACACCAGCAAATAATGTTCCTAATAATAATAGTCATAATTATTTTAAAGATAGTTTTATGATTAATTTAAATACTAAGTTGTATACTGATGAAAGCTTAGATGTAGCTACTTGTTGTTATTATGATGTTTCAATACCAAGAAAAGTATATGCTTTATTAGTAAAGGTTGGTAATCTTAATAAAGTTGTTTTAAGTGAAGAAGAATTAAATTCTTTAGGAGAATATGAAATTATTGGTGTTGAAGGATTATGTGAAGAAGTAGTTGAAGGATGGTATAAAAAAGAGGATATTAAATTTATTTAGAACATATATGAATGTGTTCTTTTTTATTACATTACTAGAGCAAAAATAAAAAAGACCATATTGTAAAATTCTAAGTAAATTTATAATATAGTTTTAAAATCTTTCCCATTGGAGTCTTTTTAAATTTATCTTTTTATAGACTTTTTTAATTTAAGTACAGCATCTTTAGTAAGGCCAGTAAAAGTTGTTATTTCGTCAACTGGTTTATTAGCTTGTAGCATATTTACAGCAACAGTATTTAAACTTCGTTCTTCTCCAATGGCCTGATTTTTTTTAGCTTCCCATTCTTCTCTTGCAAAATCCTTCCTAGTTTCTTCATTATTTAAAAATTCCTTTAGACATTCAGTTATGCTCATTAAGACATCATCTCCTTTACTTATTTTTTTCATTTCTTTTATACTTTTGGCATTAAATAATCTAAAATATTTTTTTGCTCTATCACTTACACCTACATTATAATTTTCTTTCTTTATTTTGTCAAGATTTATAAAATAGATAATAAAATCATCATCTAATATACCAAATATTTTTCTATCAATATCTAATAATCCATATTTACTAAATCCTATATTACCAGCCATTTTTCCACAAATATT
>CANRMU010000063.1 GCA_947631895.1 uncultured Bacilli bacterium
ACTTAAGCCCTCTTTCTTTAAATTAATTTTATCAAATATTTATTTAAAAGTCACTAAGTAATTACAAGTTAATCAACGCATTATAATAGATATTTTTTTTACGGTTGAATATATTGCCTTGTATTATTCTTAATAGTTATCATATTCATTATAATAAGTTCATTATTTTGTAATATCTCTTTGCTTTTTGATAAATGCAAATAATTCTAATCTAAATCAAAAAAAGAAAGAAAAGTTCTTCCTTTGTTATGCAACTTCATAAAATTGTCTTAATTTTTCAAGGCTTTTCTTTTCATATCTAGAAACCATTACTTGAGTCATCTTTAATTTTCTCGCTATTTCTTGTTGAGTCATGTCCTTAAAATAACGATAGTTAATAATTTTTTGTTCATCTGGATTTAATGTTGTAATACTATCTTTTAATGTTAGTTTTTCATCTAAAGATAAATTTTCTTTTAAAGGAATTGTTTCATAGTAGTCTTTTTCATCATTAGAAGCTCCATCTAAACTAATTGGTTCATAAATAGAATTAACTGCTTCATAAACAATTTTTAAATCTAAGCCTAGAAATTCGGCAATTTCTTCATAAGTGGCTAGGCGGTTTAATTTTTGACTTAAAACATTTTTAGCAATTTCAATTTTTCTTACTAAACGAATAATATCTTTACTAACTTTTAGTTTTTGATTTTTATAAACACATTCATACATTTCACCAAAAATATAATCATAAGCATAACTAGAAAATTTAGTATTGCCATTTGTTTGATAATTTTTATAAGCTTTTATAACACCCATACAACCAGCTTGAAATAAATCTTCAAAAGGGACATTATAAAATTTAGTTGCAATTTTCTTAATTAAGGGAATATTAGCTTTAATAATTTGCTCTGTATTCATTTATTCCTCCTAATTCATAATTTTAAAATGAAATCCTATTAAACCCTCCTTTAAAGTTTTTTTCATGTTGCATAACAGAAAATTACCCCCATTTTTCTTCATTTCAATTTTAGCACTTAATAAGGCATATTTTCCGTCTAAATCTAATTTCCTTAATTTAGTACAATCACAACATAAACTTTTAATCTTATTTTTTTCTAAATAAGGTATTAAATAATATTCAATATGATGAACAGTCTTACGGCATAAATTTCCTTCTAAATGTGCATATAAAACATCTCCTTGTCGTTTTAAGTTTAAATAAAACATATAATCACCCTACCTAGTTTAATATAGAATGTTTTAATTAAACTTTAAACACTTTCGACAAAGATAGATAAAATTAGTAATTATTAGTTATTTCATTAATTTTATTTTTAGCATTTTCTACACTTTCTTCATCAGGAATCATAACATAGCCATAACTTTTAGGAAACGTATACGTAAGTTCTGAAGAATCACTTCCTGTTAAAACTTGTTTTTCGATAGTCCAATTAGCCATATCTTTAATTTGTTTTTTAACTAAAGAAGTTATTTCATTCATCGAAATATTAGTTGCAAAATTACCTTCAATAGATCCTAATAAAGATGCATAATTAGTTAATATTTTAGAAGATGTTAATTTATTTACCATGGCTTCAATTACTTGTTGTTGATGTCTAGCTCTTCCAATATCCCCTTCTCTTAAATTATAACGTTCTCTAGAATACGCTAAAGATTGTTTACCATCTAAATGCATTAATCCTTTAGTAAATTCATAATAAATAAACTCGCCATCTTCTTCTTGATAATCCGCACTAAAAGAAAAAGGAACATCAATATCTATTCCATCAATTGCATCAATAATTTTAACTAAAGATGTAAAATTAATTTTAAGATAATAATTTATTTCTTCATCTAATAAATCTTCAATAGTTTTAATACTCATATCAATTCCTTTTAAACCAGCATGAGTTAATTTATCTTTTAAACCAGTTGTATTATGTAATTGTACATAATAATCTCTAGGAATTGATGTTAGTAAAATTTGATTAGTTTTCGGATTAACAGTAGCCACAATATTAACATCACTTCTAGATACTTTATTAATACTACCATAAGTATCAATTCCTGTAATATAAATATTAAATGGTTCTTCCGTTACTTTAACTTTTTTATTTTCTCTTATAATATCTACTTGATAAGTTTTTAAAACTTTAGTATCTTCTTTAAATTCTTTTTGCATTTCTTGATATAATTTAGATTCTTCATCAGAAATCATAATAGCATCTACTTCTTCATCTAATAAAGCACTAATTAAAGAAGAAGTATCTTCTAATTCTTTCTTAGAATACTTTATTTCTTTATTTAAAAGATTTTCTACTTTAATAGTTGATTCATCACTTACTAAAGCAAAACTTTTATTACTTAAATCTTTAATATCATTATAATTATTATTATTTAAAGTTATAATATTAATACTTTTAGTTTCAATATTTAAAAAACTTAAATTATGTAAAAAATTTAAAGTAAGAGATTGATAACTTAAACCAATACCAAATAATAAAACCAAAACAAAACTAAAAAATACTCCTACTTTTCTAAATTTTTTATGTCCTAAACAATAGTAGATACCTAAATTTAAAATTACTAAAATAATGAACATTACCATTAAATAGATAAACGGCAATATATTTAATCTAATAAACATTATATAAAAACTAATCGTTAAAATTAAAACAACTAAAAACAAACTTTTATAAATAACATTTTTCTTAAGTCTTAATCTTTTTTTAGTTTTCATCTTCTCACCTATTTTTAATTATAAAGAAAAAATAAGAAAATATCATCTTATTTTTAAAATTATATGTAAAGTAAAAATCAAAAATATTTTGTTTATCATTTATGACAATTTGTTGTCCACTTTGTTGTCCACCTAAATTGACGCATCCATATTTTAGGATATTTAGAACAATTTGTTGTCCACTTACAAAATCTACAAATTATTTTTTACTGTTATATATTTTTGATTTTTAGCATTTATACTATTTTTATTTGTATAATCTAATTTACCTTCTTCAATTAAAGGTTTAATGATAAATGATGACAAATATTGTCTAGAACTTATTTTTAAATATTCTTTTATTTCTTTAGCAGTTCTTGCTTCATCATTACAATATTGTAATATTTTATCTTTCTTGTTTTCTAATGATTGGCCTTCATTACTTATTTGACTTATATTTTTATTTCTAAAAATTACTTTAAAACAATTTCTATCTTCATAAAATTCTGGCTCAGGAAGACCATAATTTTTCATTTCACGAATCATTGTAGGAATACCAGTATGTCTATTTTCAATAATAGAACCTTTTTCTTCAAGAATTTTTATAATAGTTGTATTTCTTGCTTCCATATTGGTTGTTGAACCTAATTGTTCAATTCTATTTATGCCATATAAACCACCTGGATTTGTTATTTCCAATCTATCATTAAACATAAAAATTGATATATAAGAATTCTCTGTTTGACTACTATAATCTCGATGAATAAGTGCGTTGGTGATTGCTTCTTTAAGGGCGTCCAATGGGTATTCAAAACGATTAGTTCTTTGACCATTAGAATCAATAATTACACTAGTTTTCATGTTTCTTTGTATAAAATTTAAAGATTCTCTTAACATTTCTTCAATCGTTCCTTCAACTCTTTTATTATCTAAAAATCTTTCACCAATTGTACCAATATCTCCTAATTCTGTTCCCGGTATAACTGAGCATGCAATAAATAATTGAGGATAAGAGCTTTGAGGATATTCGCCAAAAATAAGAGTTCCAGCTAATGTCGGATAAATATTTTCGTCATTAGAATCAATTATTCCACTTAATTTTAAACATTTATTAAAATCATTCTTAGCAAAATTAGGCCTTTCTTTTTTAATTTCATTTATATAATCAATTAATGCTTTTTCATTTAAATCATCAAGAGTAGCTCTTTTATTAGGTCTTATATCTTCATGAATGTGATCATTATAGCTTTCCAATGCATATATTTCATAATCCGTCATTTGCAAATCATTATCGCCAATGCGTATATAAGAACCTCCCTTTAAACCTTTTGGCTTATAATAGCATGGTTTTTTATTTTGAGGAATCTCTTCAATTTTTACTGCTAATATTTTTTTGCCATCATATTCTAATGGCAATATATCTGGTCTAACTGCTGGTTCCATTGAATCATTACAAAGAGAGGAAATTTTCTTTTGTAAATCATTTATATCATATACGCCAGTTATTTCAAAATCCATACTTTCATCTATTCCAAATATTATTAAACCACCATATTTATTTGAAAAACTAGAAATAGTGTCATAACATTTTGGAAAACCACCTACAGCTTTTACTACTTCAATTCGATTAGTTTCCGTTTTA
Source organism: uncultured Bacilli bacterium (assembly GCA_947631895.1). Classification (GTDB taxonomy): domain Bacteria; phylum Bacillota_I; class Bacilli_A; order RF39; family UBA660; genus Ventrenecus. Next base: position 4,341 of record CANRMU010000063.1, read on the forward strand.
TATTTTTTTATATAATGAATAGCACTTATAACTTCTTGTTTTATCATTCCAAATCAACTCCTTAAACATTATTTATAAGAGTTACAATTAATAAAGCTAAATATTTAAAATAATTTAAAAAAGATAAAATATCTTATATTTTAATTTTATTTAAAGTGAAAAAAAGTACTTATTATAAATTAGTTATTTTTCTAATTATAGAACAGCACTTTCATGTAAAATTACAAATTATTTCTTATAGTGTTTTTTTAATTTAAGTATATCTTCTTTGGTAAGACCAGTTACTCTACTAATAAGATTTATATCTTCTTTCATTTTTAACAGATTTATGGCAATATTTTTTATAGCTTTTTCTCTACCGCGTTCCATATCAATTTCTATTGCAAGCTTCTTTACTATTCTTCTTGGTAAACAGGTAACAGCCGAAATATATCTAGGACCATATTCTTCTTCATTTATCATTTCAGTAGCAATTTTTCTTTTAACTAATTTGATATCAACTTCTCGATTATTTTTATTTTTCCATATTTTTTCATTAAACTCTTTTCTTGTTAACCAAAGAGATGCATAAAATTTTAAATTCATTAATCTTCCAACTCCCTTAATTTTTTAACCTTTATGATTGTTTTTTCATTAAGTCCTGTAAAAGCTGTTATTCGTTCAATTGATTCATTAGCATTTAACATATTTAAAGCAACAATATTTTTAGCTTCTTCTTCACCAATTACTTGATTTGCCTTATCTTTCCATGTATCCCAGTCAAAAATCAAATGTATATTATTATGATAAAAATAAACGTATAATTTTCTTCTTATTTTACCCATATTATTTAAACTCCTTTATTTGAAATTGATTTTTTTAATTCTTTTATATCATTTTCCATAAGCCCTGTAAAAGTTATTATATTTTCTATTGGTTCATTTGCTTGTAACATTTTAATGGCAAGATTCTTTAAACCACATTCTTCTCCAATATTTTGATTAGATCTAGCACGCCATAAATCTCTATCAAACAACCTTTTAGTCTGTCTATCAACAAAATAGTTTTCTAATTTTTCCATTATACTCATCAACATATCACCTCGTATTCAGCAAAATATTATTTATACCCACATTATATTCTTAATATTATATTTTGTCAAGATTATAAAAAAAACTTGGAGATAAAGTTTTCCAAGTGCTACTTTTATCATTTATTTGTGAAATTTGTTGTCCACCTACATATTTATACAAGTTTAATAATTTCATTTTTCATACCTAATTTATTTTTTTATAGACTTTTTTAATTCAAGTACAGCTTCTTCATTAAGGCCAGTAAAAGTTGTTATTTCGTCAATTGGTTTATTAGCTTGTAGCATATTTACAGCAACAGTATTTAAACTACGTTCTTCACCACGTTCTTCACCAATTTTTATGCCACGTTCTTCACCAATTGCTTGATTTTTTCGAGCTTCCCATTCTTCTCTTGCAAAATCCTTCCTAGTTTCTTCATTATTTAAAAATTCCTTTAGACATTCAGTTATGC
>CANRMU010000064.1 GCA_947631895.1 uncultured Bacilli bacterium
CAGGTCCTGGAACGCCTTGTGGTCCAGTTGGTCCCGTTGGTCCTTGAAGACCTGGAAAACCTTGTTCACCCATTTCGCCACGTTCACCTTTAGGTCCCATTGGACCTATATCTCCTTGTGGTCCTGTAGGTCCAGTTGGTCCTGTAGGCCCATCGATTCCTTGCGGACCAATTTGTCCTGGAGGACCTTGCACGCCTTGCGGTCCAATACTTCCTTGCTCACCACGTGGTCCTTGTTCTCCTCTTGGACCTTCAAGTCCTTGAATTCCTTGTTCACCACGAGGACCTTGAACTCCTTGATCACCTTGAGGGCCTTGAATACCACGTTCGCCTTGGGGACCCATCGGTCCAACTGGTCCTTGCGGTCCAATAGGGCCTTGAGGTCCCGTCTCTCCTTGATCACCTTTAGGACCTTTTATCACGCCAACATTTTCCCAATCTTGAGTTTCATTAGACCAAACATATAAGTTCTCGCCAACTAAATAGCTTTGGCCAATCTCTCCAGTAGGGTGTTCAGCTTTTAGCTCGCTTATCGTATCGTAAGAACCTAAAATTGTCACACTTGTACCTGGTGGGCCCATTTCGCCTTTCTCGCCCATTTCGCCTTGAGGTCCTGGAATTCCCATTGGTCCCATTGGTCCCATCGGTCCTTCAATACCTTGAGGTCCCGTAGGTCCCACAGGACCTTGGGCACCAGGATTTCCTTGTGGACCCATAATTCCTTGAGGTCCAACTGGACCAATAATTCCTTGTGGTCCTTCCATTCCCATTGGACCTGTCGGACCCATTTGTCCTTCTTCACCTTTAAATCTTCCCACATTTAACCAATTATCAGAATTATTTGCCCAAACATATAAATCATCACCAATAATAAATGCTTCTCCAGCTTCACCAGTAGGATAAGCATCAATTAATTCTTCTACCGAATCATAAACACCTAAAATCGAAATTCCACCACCACTAGGTCCCGTAGGCCCCGTAGGTCCTGGAATTAATTTATAACAATTATAGCTAACATTCATTTGTTTACGGGCTTTCTTAACTTTTTCTAAGGCCTTATAATAATTACTGTCCATAAACATTTCACCTCTTATATATTCTATGATAATAAAAAGATAATGTTTTAAGAATTTACAATTACATAAGTTATTGATATAATTTTTATAGGGAGTGTAAATTAAATGAAGAAAGATTTATATGATAAAACTATTAATTTTGATTATTCTAAATTGCCAAATGAATTACAAGAAATGATTAAAAAATTAGAAGAATATGATAAAACTGGTGATTGGTTTAATTATGATATTTTGTTTGACGAATTGGAAATTACTGGTAAAACATATTTAAGAAATAGACAAATTACTGAGCAAGAATATGAAAAAATTTTAAATAAGTATGGGTGGTTATATGATTGATATTTTAAATTTAAATAATTGCGTTGAAAGCAGTCTTAGCTATGGAGGTCATGGTGGAGATAAATTAGGTATTATATACAATAATGAAAAATGGTTTATAAAATACCCAAAATCCACAAAGAGTTTAGAAAATGTAGGTTAAGTTATTCAACAACGCCTTTATCATAATATTTAAGATCCACGATATATCAGAGTATTGGTCTTTTAACTCATGAATGGTTTATATGGATAAAAATAAATATTTTAAAGAATTACCTAATCAATATGAAGGCATAAAAATTATAGGTGATATTAGTAAAGATTTTTATTTGCAAATGTTAAAATATCGTTATGAAAAAGTTTTATTACCAGCATACAATAATTTAATCAAATAGTATTTTTACTTTTGATAAATTCTTTTAGCATTTTCATTAAAGCTCTTTTTTCAATTCTAGATACATAACTTCTAGAAATATTCATTTCCTTAGCAATTTCTTTTTGAGTTTGTTCTTTAGTATTATTAAGTCCGTATCTTTTAATAATAATTTGTTTTTCTCTAGGGGTTAAAAGTTTTAAATAACTATTTAATAAAATAATATTATCTTTTGTATGAATAACCGTATCAAAATCTTCACTTTTATCTTTAACAACATCAATTAAATTAATTTCATTACCATCTTTATCATAACAAATTGATTCATTTAAACTAATATTTTTATAAGATTCACCTTTAATACTTCTAAAATACATTAAAATTTCATTTTGAATACATTTAGCAATATAGGTAGTTAATTTAATATTTTTTTCTAAATTATAAGAATCAACCCCTTTTATTAACCCAATCGTACCAATACTAATTAAATCATCAGTTTCACTATCTTTAACGTCAAATTTTTTAACTATATGCGCAACTAATCTTAAATTATGTTCTATTAATTTATTTCTGGCTTCTTCATCAGAATGAAGCATTTTAATAATACATTCATGTTCTTCTTCGCTACTTAATGGTTCAGGAAAAACTTGATTAGAATAACTTCCTGTAAAAAATAGCATTTGTCTTATTAATTCAAATAAAAACATAATTCACATCCTTCATCAAAATTTTATGATTAATAAGCTATTTTATTAATTGCTAAATAGTTTAAAAAATTATATAATTATTTATAGTTAGAGAAAGGATTAGCTTATGGATATATTTAGACCTGATATTTATCAAAAAAGTATTTATTCAATTAATTATCAAAAATTAAAAAAAGCTGGAATTAAATGCTTAATTTTTGATTTAGATAATACCATTGCACCTAAAGAATTAGAAATACCTGACCAAAAATTATTAGATTTTTTTGGCGAATTAGATGAAATGGGTTTTTATTTAGCAATAGTATCTAATGCTTCTAAAAAAAGAGTGACTCCTTTTAAAGAAAAATGTAACCTTAATAGTGCCTATCATGCTTTTAAGCCTAGTAAAAAGAAGTACTTAAAAGTAATGGATTTATATCATGTTAAAGATATTGAAGTAGCCTGTATTGGAGATCAATTATTAACCGATATTTTAGGAGCTAATAAATTACAATTAACGAGTATTTTAGTTAATCCTATTAATGACCATGAAATGTTTTTTACCAAAATTAATCGTTTAATAGAAAAAAGAATTTTTAAAAAATTAACTAAGAAAGGCTTATTTAAAAAAGGAGAATATTATGATTAAGACTTGTCTTGGTTGTGGGGTAAAACTTCAATGTACTGATGAAAAAAAGATAGGATATGTTCCTTTAGAAGTATTAAATAAAGGTTATTGTAAGCGTTGCTACAAATTAACTCATTATAATGATTTTAAAGATGCTTATCAAAAAGTTAATCCTAAAGATATTTTAAAAAAATTAGAGAATAAAAAAGGATTTTGTTTTTTTCTATTAGACTTAGTTAATTTAAATAGAGAAGCCTTTAATTATTATCATCAAATAAAAATGCCTAAAATATTAATTATTAATAAAGCAGATATAATTCCTCAAAATATTCTTTATGAAAAAATTAAAATTTGGCTTCAAAATAATTTTCAAATAAAAGAAGATATTTTATTTGTAAGTACGAAAAAAAATATTGGTATAACAAAACTACAAAATTTAATTGAACAGATAAATGAACCAATCTATTTTTTAGGTATGACTAATGTGGGTAAATCATCATTATTAAATAAATTATTTGATTTAGAAAAACCTCTTACAACATCAATGTTACCTAATACAACTCTAGATTTTATTAAAATAAAAACTAAAAAGATAGTTTATGATACAGTAGGTTTTCCATACCTTTGTGAAATATCTAATGATTATCTTAAAAAAATGATGATTAATGAAGAAATTCATCCTAAAAATATGCCAATTAAAAAAGAAGCTAGTTTATTAATCGAGGATATAGTTAGAATAAAAATTGATATTGATAGTAGTATAACTTGTTTTTTTAGTAAAAATTTAAAGATTAGTAAAATATATGATAATAATAAATTATATTTAGATGAAAAACCATTAATTATTAAAGTACCTGCTTATTCTAATGTTTTTATTAAAGGTCTTGGTTTTGGTTATATAAAAAATGCTTGTACTTTAACAGTTTATCATTTAGATGAAAATTTAATAGAAGTTTTACCATCATTTTGGGGGAAGGTGTTTTAAAAATGAGTAAAATTAAAGTAATGAGTGAAATTTTAGCTAATAAAATTGCCGCAGGCGAAGTTGTTGAAAAATGTGCTTCAATTGTTAAAGAATTATGTGAAAATAGTATTGATGCTCATGCTCATAATATTGTAGTTAATTTGTTAGAAGGTGGCAAGAAAGAAATTACGGTAATTGATGATGGTGATGGCATGAGTAAAGATGATGCTTTACTAGCTTTTCAAAGACATGCAACTAGTAAATTATATAAAGAAGATGATTTGTTTTTTATAAGTACTTTAGGTTTTAGAGGTGAAGCTCTTCCCTCAATTGCTAGTGTTAGTAAATGTGTGTTAAAAACAAGTGACGGAAAAGATGGTAAAAGAATAATTATTGAAGGTGGTAAATTAAAAGAAGATAAAGCATCATCTTTAAGAAAAGGAACATCTATTAGTGTTACTAAATTATTTTATAATACACCAGCTCGTTTAAAATACTTAAAAAGTGAACAAACCGAATTAGCTAATTGTGTATCTTTTATTGAAAGGTTAGCTCTTGCTAATCCTGATATTGCTTTTACTTTAACTAATGATAATCATTTAGTTGTTAAAACTAGTGGGTCAAATGATTTGCTTAAAACAATTCATGAAATATATGGATTAAGTGTATCTTCTAAAATGATCGAAGTAAAAAGTAGTAATGATGATTTTGATTTATATGGTTATATTTGTAAACCAGAAATCCTAAAAAGTAATCGTAATCATATGATAACAATTGTTAATGACCGGGTAGTTAAAAATTATGATATTAATAAAGCTATAAATGATGCTTATTATACCTATAAGCCTGATATAAAATATCCAATTGTTATTTTAAAAATTAATACCGATCCAACTTTAATTGATGTAAATATTCATCCCACAAAACAAGATATTAAAATTGGTAAAATAGATGTTTTAAGTAATTTAATTGTTAAAACTTTAAAAGATGCATTATATAAAAGTTTATTAATACCTAATGCTTTAAAAGATCGGGAAGATAATTTTGAACAAAAAGCTATTGTAAATAATATTATTAAAGAACAAACAGCTACTTATAATGAAGAACCAGTAAATGTTCAAACGGAATTAAATTTCAAAGAAGATAGTGAAGAAGCTGTAATCATAAATAAAGAAATGAAAGAATTAGTTTTATATCCAGTTGGACTTGCTCATGGCACCTATATCATTGCGGAAAATGAAGAAGGCGTTTATTTAATCGATCAACATGCTGCTCAAGAAAGAGTAAATTATGAACGTAATATGGCGGCTTTAAAAGCTAAAAAAACTTATACAACTAGTTTATTAATTCCGATTACCATTGAATTATCTTCTAGTGAAATGATGAAAGTTAAAGAAGAAGAAGCTAAATTAAAAGAACTTGGTTTTGATTTTGAAGAATTTGGTTTAAATACTTTAATTTTTAAAGGACATCCAACCTGGCTTAGAAGTGGTTATGAAGAAGAAAGTATTAGAAAAATAATTGATTTAATAACAGGTGGTTTAAAAAGTATTGATCCGGTTAAATTTAATGAAAGTATTGCCATTACTTTAGCTTGTAAAATGTCTATTAAAGCTAATATGCATATATCAAAAGAAGCAATGGAAGAATTATTAAAAGAATTATGTGCTTGTGATAATCCTTATAATTGTCC
>CANRMU010000065.1 GCA_947631895.1 uncultured Bacilli bacterium
ACCCACTTCCTTTAAATTAATTCTACCAAATATTTATTTAAAAGTCACTAGGTATTCTTCATTATCAAAAAAAGAATAGCATCCACTATTCATTACATTATATTTCATTTAAATCAGTCAAAACACTTCTTAAATATTCTTCATCCCAAATTGGAATTTTTAAATCCATCGCTTTTTGATATTTACTTCCAGGACTATCACCAACAATTACAAAATCAGTTTTAGAAGAAACACTACTAGAAGGTTTAGCTCCATAACTATCTAGTATTTTTTCAATTTCATCTCGCCTCATAAAAGAGATAGTTCCTGTTATAACAAAACGTTTACCACTAAGTAAATCATTATTTTTAATTTCTTCGCCAGTATATTCCATATTTAAACCTAAATCTTTTAATTTATTAATTAATTCTAAATTTTCATCATTATTAAAATATTCACAAATATTTTCAGCAAGAATCGGTCCAATATCTCTAATACTTTGTAATTCATCAAAAGTTTTTTCTTTTAAATTATCTAAAGTCTTAAAAGTTCTTGCTAAAAGTAAAGCCGTTTTATCTCCTATTCCTAAAATACCTAAACCAAATAATAATCTTTCTAAACTATTTTTTTTACTTTCTAGAATAGCCTCTAGTAAGTTATCAACACTTTTATTACCAAAACCTTCTAATTCAATTAAATCTTTACGATGTTCATCTAAATGATAGATATCCGTTATATCTTTAATAAAACCTAAATTAAAGAAATCTTCCATAATTCTTTCACCAAAACCATCAATATTCATGGCATGTCTTGAAACAAAGTGAATAAGTCTTTCAATATGTTTAGCAGGACACTTTGGATTAAAACAATAATGGTCTACTTGTCCTTCTTTTTTACCTAAAGGTTCATTACATATTGGACAATTTTCAATCATTTTAAAAGGAATTTCATTACCGGTTCTTCGCTCTTTTTTAGGTTCTACTACTTCAGGAATAACATCTCCAGCTTTTCTAATTGAAACCGTATCTCCAATTCTTAAATCTTTTTCTAAAATATAATCTTCATTATGTAGACTTGCTCTTTTTATTGTGGAACCCATAACTAAAACTGGATCTAAAACCGCATTAGGTGTAATTCTTCCTGTTCTTCCAACCGTAAAAACAATATCTTTTAATTTAGTTAAAACTTCTAAAGCTGGAAATTTATACGCAACTGCCCATCTAGGATATTTTGATGTAAAACCTAATTGTTGTTGCATTTCTAAATCATTTACTTTAATTACAACTCCATCAATATCGTAAGGTAGGTATTCCCTTTTTTCATTATATTCATGAATAAAGTCTAAAATCCCATCAATATCTTTTACTAAACGATTACAAGGATTTACTTTAAAACCTAATTTTTTCATATATTCTAAAGCTTCATAATGCGTTTTAATATTATAGTCCATTGGATTTGGTAAATGATATATCCAAGTATTTAAATTTCTTTCCGCAGCTATTTTAGAATCTAATTGTCTAATTGAACCTGCTGTCGCATTTCGACAATTTTGTAATTTATTTAAATTTAATTTTTCTCTTTCATAATTTAATTTAGCAAGAGTTTCTTTTTCCATATAAATTTCTCCTCTTACTTCAATTGTAACCGGCATCTTTAATTTTAATGGTAAACTCTTTATAGTCTTAACATTATGGGTTATATCTTCCCCAGTAGTTCCATCACCTCTTGTAACACCAGTAGTTAAAAGGCCATTATCATAATGAAAACTACCACTTACTCCATCAATTTTTAATTCACAAACATATTCTGGATTAAACCCATTTTTTCTAATTCGTTCATCAAAAGCTCTAATCTCTTCTTCATTAAAAACATCAGGAAGTGATAACATTGGTAATTTATGTTTAACTTTATTAAATTTGTCAATAACTAAACCCCCAACTCTTTTAGTCGGGCTATTTACATCATCAAACTCTGGAAACTCTTTTTCTAAATTTTCTAATTCTCTTAAATAATTATCAAATTCTTGATCAGTTATAGAAGGATTTGCTAAAACATAATATTCATAATTGGCATCTTCTAATATTTTTCTTAATTCATCTATTCTTTTCTTAGCATCTAATGAATTCATCAATTTTTCCTCCTATTCCCATAAATGTTTAGGATAACTCCCTTCTTCTTTTAAATTAGCAATCTTTTTGTTTACTAATGGTAAATCTTCTTTGTAAGTCATTCCTATCCATTCACTATTAACTGGTTTACAATTAATTATAATTTTATTATTATCTAAATTTTTTTCTAAACATAAAGGAAGTAATATTTCATTATTTAAAATAGTTTCCTTATCTTGTTTAAAATATTCTTCTATCTGTTTTTCTAATAATTCATAAAAATCATTTTTAAAACCAAACATATTCATACTTACTAAAGTATTTTCTTTAATTTCAAATGATTCTCTACCATCTAAAGGTGTAGCAATTATTTTATCATCATCTTTTTTTATACTACATTCAATAATTTTCTTTAATTTGCCATCTATAATTTTACATACTCCTCTTTTAACAGATCCACACTCACTAGCTGTTTTAGAGTATTCATAAGGAATAGCTACATAATTATAATCTTGTTTATCATTTTTTAAAAAATCAGCTACTTCTTTAAAAGCCTTAAATCCATAAAAATCATCAGCATTAATAACCGCAAAACTACCATTTACATATTTGTGACTACAATAAATAGCTTGACTAGTTCCCCATGGTTTTTCCCTCATTTTTAAAATACTTTCATCATTAAGAGGAATATCTTCTAATCTTTGAAAAGCATATTCTACTTTAATTTTATTATCTAATCTTTTACCAACTGTATTTTTAAAATCACTCAATAATTCTTCTTTAATTACTAAAACAACTTTAGTAAAACCTGCTTTAATCGCATCATAAATAGAATAATCTAATAAAAAATTACCATCATCATCTACAGCTTGTAACTGTTTTAAACCCCCAAAACGACTTCCCATTCCTGCAGCCATAACAACTAAAGTTAAATCTTGCATCTTTTTCCTCCTATTTTTTTAAATATTTTTTATTTTTATTTCTAGTTAAAATTTTTACAAATTCTAATCCTATTTTTAGTTCTAATTTATCTAAACAATTTTTTAAATTATTACCATTAACTTCTTTAATTTGCACTGGATTATACTTATTATAATAATCATGTTTATAATTTATAATTAAACCTTTATATTCATTTAAAAGAGGATTAAAATAAATATATAAACTATTATAATCATCAAGAACACTTAAAATATTATTATAATGTTTTAACCAAAAACTAATATCACCTGATTTACAAATAACATTTTTTTTATTATCATACATTACTCCAACTAAACTATCTTTTTCATAATATATAACCATTTCATAATTATATTCGTTCATAATTTACCCCCACCAATATGTAAAATATTAACATATTATTAAATTTTTTTCAAACTTTTATGATTTTTCATTAATTTTCTAATTCCAAAATTTTTACTAAAAGCAATTGTAACAATAGATTTATCTACACCTACTACTACTCCTTTACCATAAATAGTATGCATTACATTATCACCTATATTATAATCGGTATCACTATCATTATACATATCTTCAATAACAATTTTATCATTTTTATTATTATTAATTATTTTACTATCTACTTCTAATAAATTATTATCTATTTCATCAATAAAACGACTAGGTAGATTAAAATTTTCATGACCATATAACATTCTTTTTTTAGCGTTTAATAAATATAGTTTTTTCTTAGCTCTAGTAATACCTACATAACATAAGCGTCTTTCTTCTTCTAAACCACCTTCTTCAATAAAGGAATTTTGATGAGGAAATATACCATCTTCCATACCAATTAAGAAGACAACATCAAATTCTAGACCTTTCGCACTATGAAGAGTCATTAAAGTTACAACATCATCATCTTCTTTATGTTCAGAAATATCCGCTACTAAACTAATTTCTTCTAAAAAATCTTGTAAATTAACTAAACCAGTTTGTTCTTCAAAACTAGCTGTTATACTTCTAAATTCCATTAAGTTATCAAGTCTTAATTCATCTTCTAAACTTTCGTTATCCAAAGATGCTTTAATACCACTTTTATCTAAAATATCATCAACTAATTCCGTTAAACTTAGGGAATCACTATCCATAATTAATTCTTCAATTAAATTTTTAAATGCTAATTCTTTACCACTAGTAATAGCTTCAAACATACTACAATTATTAATTCTAGATATTTCTTCTAATTTATTTATTGAAGTTAAACCTATACCTCTTTTAGGAACATTAATAACTCTTCTTAAAGAAATATCATCATGAGGATTTAAGATTAAACGCATATAACAAATTAAATCTTTAATCTCTTTACGATTATAAAAATAAAAACTTCCCACAACTTTATAAGGCATATTAGCTTTTAAAAATTGTTCTTCAGCCGCTCTTGCTTGAGCATTAGTCCGATAAAAAACAGCTATATCTTTTTTCTTAAAACCTTCATCTAATAAACGATATATTTCATCAATAACTAACTTTATTTCATGACGTTCATCATAAGCCCTCATATACTTAATTTTAAAACCAACACCATTATGAGATATTAAATCTTTATCTTTACGATCTTTATTATTTTTAATAACACTATTAGCAGCATCTAAAATCATCTTAGTACTTCGATAATTATCAGTTAATGGTATAACTCTAGCATTAAAAAAATCTTTTTCAAAATTTAATATATTCTTATAATTAGCCCCTCTAAACATATAAATAGATTGATCAGGATCGCCAACTGCAAAAATATTTTGATATTTTTTAGACAATAATTTAACTAATTTATATTGGACTTCATTAGTATCTTGATATTCATCTATTAAAATATATTTAAAACGATTTTGATAATGCTCTAATACTTCACTATTAGATTGAAATAATTTAACCGGTAAAACAAGTAAATCATCAAAATCAACTGAATTATTCTTTTTAATTCTTAATTGATATTCTTTATATACTTCATAAGCAATCTTTTCAACATCAGTATTAAAAAACTTTTCAATTTCAATCTCACTTAACATTTCATTTTTAATAAAACTAATTCGATTACGAATATAAGAAGGAGATATTTCTTTAATATTATATCCTTTATCTTTAAGAATCTTTTTAATTAGACTTAAAACATCATCACTATCTAATATGGTAAAATTACGATCCATACCTAATTTTATAGCATTTTCTCTAATAACTCTTAAACCAAAAGAATGAAACGTTCCAACTAAAGCATTATTACCAGGTACTAATAATTCTAAACGTTCTTTCATTTCTTTAGCAGCTTTATTAGTAAAAGTTATAGCAAGAATTTGATAATCAGGTATACCATTTAATATTAAATTAGCAATACGAGTTGTTAAGACTTTTGTTTTACCAGAACCAGCCCCAGCAATAACTAGGCAAGGACCATCTTCATGCATTACAGCTTCTTTTTGTCTTTCATTTAATTCATCATAATTTATCATGTTAACACAACCTTCTCTTTTAATTATATCATGAGATTAAAAAAACTTTATGAAAATATTCACAAAGTCATAAATTTTCCTTTTAACCAAAAATAGACATAAAAAAAATGAAAAACTAAATATTTTGAGAAATTAAGTATTTAT
>CANRMU010000066.1 GCA_947631895.1 uncultured Bacilli bacterium
TCATTACTACTATATAAAACCTTTGCATCTTTTACAGAAAGTGCCGAATTTCCAATGATGAAAGGCAAAGTAGATTACTTTGGTAATAGTGATATTTATTTTGTGTTTTATAAAGGAGATGAACAATTAGAGGAAATGCCTCAAAAAGATAATGAAGAAAATTTAATATTTGATCGTGGTGAATGTGATAATGGAGCAAGTATTGAATGGAATGAAAATGAATGGGCCCCATTAGTAAAAGGATTAAATAAAGTTAAAACCAAATGTAGTTTATATTTTAAAGAAAAGGAAATAAAATATGCTGAATTTAATGGAATTGAAGTTCCATTAGTTGAAAGTGGAGATGGACTATATGAAGTAGAACATGATGATTTAATTGAAATAAATGATTATGGGTATCCAGAATATCGATATGCTGGAGTAAATCCTGATAATTATATTTTATTTAATGAAGAAATATGGCGAATTATTGGAAAAGTAAATATTAAACTTGATAATGGTGATTATGGTCAAGGATTAAAAATAATTAGAAATAATGGAATAGAAGGACAACAAGATTTTGATAATTATAGTTGGGATTATAAAAGTGAAGATGATTATAGCAATGATTGGACTCAATCAACTTTGAAGGAAATGTTAAATGGCATTTATTACAACAATGAAATTGGTGATTGTTATAAAGGAAGTAGCATCCCAGATATTTGTGATTTTGAAATGGGCGAAATACTTGGTATTTTAAGTGGCTCAATATTTATTGATCCATCTTTACAATCATATGATTTTTATCTTACACATCCTCTTGGCGGAATTGATTCAAATAATAATTTAGTATCTAAATTTTATGAGAAAGAACGTGGGTTAAAAACCTATAATGGGGCACCTGTAGAATGGGAAACAAATAGTGATGAACAATATCATAATTTTGTTGGATTAATGTATCCTAGTGATTATGGTTATGCTGTTGGTGGAGATGTTAGAGATGTTTGTTTATCAAAAAATATGGCTGATTGGGATAAAAATGGTTGTAAAGATAATAATTGGTTAAAACCTCAAGAAGGTTTTTACTGGACAATGTCACCCGATTCAACTAATTCTAAAACTGCTTATTATGTCGATTCTAATGGTTATGTTCGTAGTGATAAAAATGTAAATGAATCTGGTGGAGTTGCACCTGTAGTTGTTATTGTTGGAGGTTACATATGTACTGGTAATGGTAATATAAATAGTCCATATGACATAAGTTTTTTACCATGTGGATATTAAAAAATTCTTTTTATGCTTACCAATTAATAATTTCTTTACATGATAATTTCCTATTATTTTTTAGTAAAATAATGTATAATAATCTTAGAGGGTGAGATTATGAACTTAGGAATTAATGGTTCAAATATTCCATTTATTATCTTAACAACGTTTATATCTAGTTTAATTTTAGTACCTGTTATGAAAAAAATTGCTTTACATATTGGTTCTGTTGATTATCCTGGTAAACATCATACCAATAAAAAGCCTGTTCCTACTTTAGGTGGAGTTGCGATCTTTTTTTCCTTTTTACTTGGTTATATGATTTTTGCTCGTAGTAGTGTGGAAATGATTGCTATTTTAATTGCTAGTTTTATAATCTTATTTACAGGAATGGTTGATGATATAAAACCAATAAGTGCTAAATATCAATTAATTGGGCAAGTAATTGCTTGTTTAGTGGTTATATTATATGGCAATATTACAATTGATCGTTTAACTATTTTAGGAATGAATTTAGTTTTTCCAAGTCCAATTAAAGAAATTATTACTTTAATTTTTATGGTAGCTATTATTAATGCTATCGATTTAAGTGATGGTCTTGATGGTTTAAGTTCAGGTATTACAACTATTTATTTTATAACAATTATGATTATTGCCATCTTTTTAGGTAAAGTTGGAGGTATTGATACAACTATTAGTTTATTAATGATTGGCAGTTTATTAGGATTCTTAGTTTATAATTTTCCACCTGCCGATATTTATGTAGGAGATTCAGGAAGTAATTTTATGGGATTGCTTGTTGCCACAACTGCAATATTAGGATTTAAATTAGCAACATTTACATCTTTATTAATTCCTTTAGCTATTTTAGCAACTCCGATAATTGATGTCATCTTCTCTATTATAAGAAGAACTTTAAAAGGCAAAAATCCTTTTACTAATCCTGATAAAGATCATTTACATCATCAATTATTAAAAATGAAATTTTCTAAACGTTCTTCATTATTAATTATTTATTTAATAAATATTTTATTTTCAGCCGTATCTGTTTTATATGCAATAGGTAATATTAAGTATGCTATTATATTATATATATGTTTAATGATTGTCTTCTTGTTTCTGGTATTAAAAACTGATATATTATTTACAAGAAGAAAGGAAAGACTTCATGAAAAAAAATCTAAATAACATCTTAAATAATCTTTTTTATTATCTTCTATTTTTAATGCCTGTTATTGATTTTATTACTTCAATATATACTTGGAATGGTAAACATTTTTGGGTATCTTCTATTTTAAAAACATTAATATTAGGTATTTTTTTTCTAATTGTTTTAAAAAAGAATAAAGACCGAAAAATATGTTTAATATTACTTCTTTATTTTATTATTGAGGGCATATATATTGTTGCAAGTAAAAGTAATATTGTAATGTATATAACTTCCTTATTAAAAATTTTTTTCCTACCAATTGCTTTATTATTTTTAAAAGATTATGATAATAAAAAAATTAATACTAATTTTTTAGTTAAAATTTTCTATCTTTATTTATTACTTTTAATTGTTCCTTACTTTTTTGGAATAGGTCATAATATAAGTGAAATATATGTTAATAAAGAAGCATATTTATCATTCTTTTATTCAGGTAATGAATTATCAGGTATATTATTATGTTTAATGCCACTCGTTTTAAATTATTTAAAAGAACATCATAATTGGCTAATAAAAATAGTTGGATTATGTTTAATAATATTTGGTATATATTTACTTAAAACTAAGACTTTAGTTATAGGTTTTGTCTTTAGTATTTTATATTTATTATGGAAAAATCGTAAAAAAAGTATTAAATATATGATGTGTATTCCTATTATTTTAATTATTTTTGGTGGTCTTGTTTTAGTTTTAGTAAAGAATTTTGATGTTGCCTTAAAATATTATGAAATAGATTCAACTAAAGAAGTCTTTAGTATTAAATTTATTGATAAAGTAATGCTTAGTAGTAGACTTTCTTTCGCACATGATGCTTTTGAAGAACTAAAAAATAAAGATGCTTTTAAATATTTATTTGGGGTTGGAGATGTGAGTAGTGAACTTGTTAAGAATAGTGAAATTGATCTTGTTGATATATTCTTTAGTATAGGAATTATTGGCTTAGTTGTATATATTTTGGTAATGGCTTATGTTATTAGAAAAATTAAATTAAAAAATATTTATGCTTTTAGTTTTTATTTAACTTTGGTGGCTTCCATTTTTGCAGGACATATCCTTAATAGTGCAATGGTTAGTATTTTCTTGCCTTTAATTGTTATGGCTAATAAAAATGATGATAAAAGAAAAAAAATATTAGTTGTATCTAACATGTATCCAAGTAGATGGGCTAAACATTATGGTTCTTTTGTGAAAAATATGGTTAATTGTTTAGAAAGTGATTTTATTGTTAATAAAAGTGTAATGTCTAAACATCGAAATATTTTTAGTAAATTAATTAGTTATAGTATCTTTTATTTAAAAACATTCATTAAGTCTTTTGGTTCTTATGATTGTATTTGGGTTCATTTTATCTCTCATTCTACTAAACCAGTTTTGTTTAGTTATAAGTTTACTAAAAATACCAAACTTATCTTAAATGGTCATGGTAATGATTTAGTTGCTGATTATAATTTTGAAGAAAAAAATATTAGAAGAAGTAAAAAATATTTAGAATATGCATCTTTAGTTGTAGTATCTTCTAATTATTTTAAAAAAGAAGTTAATCGAATATATAATTATCCTCTTGATAAAATTAAAATATATCATGCTGGTGGTGTTGATTTAGAAAAATTTACTAAATTAGATCAAAATGAATGTAGGGAAAAATTAGGATTAGATATTAATACTAATTATATTGGTTTAGTATCAAGATTAGAAAAAAATAAAGGTTATGATACTCTTTTAGAGGCTTTATATTTATTAAAAGATGATGAAGAATTTAAGAATACTAAATTATTAGTTATAGGAAGTGGTATTGAAAAGAAAAATTTTGATTATTTAGTTTCAAAATATCATTTAGAAGATATGGTTATTAAAAAAGATTTTGTTTATCAAAATGATTTAGTTAATTATTATAATGCTTTTGATGTATTAATTTTTCCAACTAAAAGAAAAAGTGAATCTTTAGGATTAGTTGGATTAGAGGCTATGGCATGTTCTACTTTTGTTATTGCCTGTGATATGTATGGACCAAGTGAATACTTAAAAAATAAAGAAAATTCTTTAACTTATCACACTGATAGTGCGAAGAGTTTGGCAAGAAGAATAAAAATGTATTATAATATGAGTGAGAAGAAAAGGGATGAAATTATCGTAAATGGTTATCTTACTGCTAAAAAGTTTAGTAAAGAAGAAACTAAAAATGAATTAAAAGAAATAATTGGTGAAATATGAAAACAGGAATGGTTATATTAAATTATAATGATAGTGAAAATACAAAAAAAATGTTAAATCAAGTTAAAGATTATGAATGCTTAAATAAGATTATTGTTGTTGATAATTGTAGTACCGATAATTCTTTAGAAGAACTAAAAAAATATGAAACTAAAAAAGTTATTATTTTAGAAAATAAAAAGAATAAAGGTTATGCTCATGGTAATAATCTTGGTTTAAAATATTTAGAAGAAAATACTAAATGTGATTTAGCAATTGTTTCTAATCCTGATATTGATGTTAGTGAAAGTGTTATAAAAGAATTAATAAATGATTTTAAGGAAAATGAAAATATTTCTTTTTTAGGACCTAAAATATTAGAGAATGGTTTTATTAATCGAGGTTGGAAATGTCCTAATTTCTTTACGGATTTAATATCTAATATAACCTTTATTCATCGTTTAAGTAATAAAATGCTTAAATATCCTAAAGAATATTATAATCAAGCCTTAACTAAAGTTGAAGTTATTCATGGTTGTTTTATGATGGGAAGAGTAAAAGACTTTAAAAAAGTTAATTATTTTGATACCCATACTTTCTTATACTATGAAGAAAATATATTAGCTAAAAAAGCTATGATGAAAAATTTAGAAACTTATGTTGATAACAGAGTAGCTGTTAAACATAATTTATCTTTATCAGTTGATAAGAGTTTAAATAAAGTTAAAAAGTATAAAATATTAAAGAATAGCGAGTTTTATTATGAAAGAGAATATAATCATCTAAATAAAATAGGAATGTTCTTTTTGAAATTATTTTACTATCTTAGTTTAGGTATAGCTTATTTAACATTTTGGATTTGAGGTGACTTATGAAAAATATCATTATTATCGGGGCCCGTGGTTTTAAATATAATTATGGTGGTTGGGAAACTTTTGTTACCAACTTAGTGGCAAATTATCATGATTCTAATAC
>CANRMU010000067.1 GCA_947631895.1 uncultured Bacilli bacterium
TTTATGAGCTTCATATGTATTTTCGATTGTTGTATCTGTTGGACTAGTTTCTCCTAATACTTTTTCTATTCCATCTTTTCCTACTTCATTTAATTTTACTTTTAAATAGTTTGGACTTAATCTATTATCTTCTAATACTTTACTTAGTGATTCTAAATTGATTTGATATGTTGCCATATCACTACATTTATTATGCACACTAAATTTATATGGTTTTAGTTTTTCTCCTTCACTATCTAAGATTGGATATGCTTTATCTAAAGTTATATCATCTGATTCACTTTCAATATCCATACTTAAACATGCTGAATTAACCACATTTGTTCCTGTTTGTTGTTTCGTTAATATCCAATAAGCATAAGTTGCACCTACAACTAATAGTAATGTTCCTATTACTCCTATAGTTATAAATAAATATTTCTTTTTCTTATTTTCCATTTCATACCTCTTTCTTATGTTTAGCATTATTGAATGCTTTTATACTATTAACAATATTATATAACCAAATATTTATATAATAAACAAAAAAGAAGTAAGTTTACACTACGATTGACATTGTGAATTGTAAAAAAAATATATTCATATTTATTTGTTTTAATTTATCATAAAAGGCTACATTTTATTATTGCATTTTTTGATTATTTCTGCTATGATGTATACAGATGAAGGAAACTTCATACAATAAAAAGAGATATATCTAATTATTCGCGTAATTGGATACTTTCCAAAATGATTGTTTTTGGAAAAGCACCTTTTTAACACATATGAGTGAAAAGGTGCTTTTTATTTTATTTGAAAATCAATATAAACATTAGCATAAACACTAATATAAATACTAATATAAATAAAAATTTTATTATATGATAAAAGATATGTTCTCTTTCAGTCATAAATATCCTCCTTTCCATAATAATTTAATTTGGTTGGAGAGCACCTAACACTTAATTAGATATATCGTTATTATTATAGCAAACTATAATTTTGTGGCCAATAATTTTATCATATTATGCTACACTTATTTTTTAATTTTTTATATTGTTTTTATAATGATATAAATGAAAGAAAATTCATATAGCAAAAAGATTATAAGAGATAAACATAATTCTTATAATCTTTTAAATTGGTTATACTCCTAATCTTATATGTTTTTTCTTTAAAATAATTTTTCTTAAAAAATCAACTGGAACAACAGAAATACTTAATAAAATTACTAAAGTTAATTCAAATGGTGTTAAACCAAAAGTTCTAAAGACTGTTCCACCTTTATAGATTAAAAATATTTGAACGCTTGCTATAAAAATTATTGTTATAACAAAAACAATATTTTTTCTTAAATGAGCAAATAAATTTAAACGATAAGTTCTTGAATTAAAAGCATTACCAAGACCAATAAAAATAAATAAAGCAAAATAAGCAGTCATTAAATATTTATCTTCTATATCAAATCTAATTAATGATTTAATCCAAGGTGATTTTAAGAAAAAGATACATAAAGTTGCCGAGTATAGACTATTCCAAATAATTTGGGAATACATATATTTATTTATAATTGGTTCATTTTTATCTTTTGGTTGTTCTTCCATTGTTTCATCTAGAGCTGGTTCAAATGAAAAAGCAAGTCCGGCAAAGGTATCCATTATCATATTTATCCATAACATTTGAATAATTGTTATTGGAGTATTTACTCCTATAAAAGGACCAACTATTGATAAAAATAAAGCACAAAAGTTACAAGTTAATTGATAAATAATAAATTTTCTAATACTTTTAAAAATAGTTCTACCATATAAAATTGCTTTACTAATTGATAAAATATTATCATCTAATATAACAATATCAGCAGAAGCTTTAGCAACCTCAGTTCCACTACCCATGGCAAAACCAACATTTGCTTTTTTTAATGCTGGCGCGTCATTTACTCCATCACCAGTCATTCCCACAATTAAATCTTTATTTTCTGCTATTTTAACTAATCTACTTTTATCTTTAGGTAAGGCTCTTGCAATAACTTTAATATTTGGAAGCATTTTTTCTAATTCAAAATCATCATAAGCATTTAATTCATCACTTGTTAAAACTAAATCATTTGATGAAGTAATAATACCTACTTCCTTTGCAATAGAACTAGCTGTTTCTTTAGCATCACCTGTTATCATTACAACTTGAATACCTGCTTTTTTAATTTGTTCTACTCCCCTTTTAGCTTCAGGTCTTAAATCATCTTTAATCGTTACAAAACCAATAAAAATTAAATCATCAATATTATTAGTATTACTATAAGCAAGACTTATTACTCGACATCCTTTATTAGTTAAAATCCTAATTTGATTTTGAATGGCCTTTTTATTAATAAAAAGTTTTTCTTCCCCGTTTTTCATTAACATTTTACTACATTTAGGTATTATTTTTTCACTAGCTCCTTTAATATATAATATCTTTTTATTATCTACTAAAACACTAGCTAAAGAATATTTTAAATTACTATTAAATGGTGTTTTATCTAAGACTTTACAATTTGCAATTTTTTCTTTATGTAAAAAATTTAATAATGAGCGATCTGTCGCATTACCCCCAATTACAACATCATTTGAAAACATACTACTATTATTAAAATAAAGATTATTATTTAAATGATTTGATAAAGCTTGATATTTTAAAACATCACTACAATTTTTAAAAGAAGTTAATTCTCCACAAGTAAAGTTTATAACTTCTAATTTTCCTTTTGTTAAAGTTCCAGTTTTATCAGTAAATAAAATATTTAATGAACCTGTTGTTTCTATTCCTACTAACTTTCTAACTAAGACATTATCTTTTAACATTTTTTTCATATTGCTTGATAAAACTAAAGTAATCATCATAGGTAATCCTTCTGGTACAGCAACAACAATTATGGTTACTGATAAAGTTAAAGAATAAATTAAGTAATCAGCCATTTGATGAACATTCGTTAAAGTATTTATAATTTCAGTCATATTAAAATGATTGTTTATAACTATAACTGAAAATAAATATGAAAGTGTAACCAACACAGCCCCAATATAACCAATTTTACTTATGGTTTTAGCTAACCCCCGAAGTCGTAATTTTAAAGGACTTATTGGTTCAGTATCTTGAATTTCTTTGGCTAAAGATCCATACACAGTTTTATCTCCTACTAAAGTAACTTTCATCTTAGCATTACCTTCATAAACAACTGAACCTCTTAAAACTTTATCATTAAGTTTTTTCTTAGCTTCTTTTGATTCGCCATTTAAACGTGATTCATCAACTGCTAAATTACCTTCTATTAAAATACCATCAGCAGGTATAGCATCACCAGATGAAAGAATAACTATATCTCCTACAACAACATCTTCTAACTCTATTTCTACTATTTTATTATTTCTTAATACTTTTACATAACTTTTTTCACTTTCTTCTTGTAATCTTTTAAAAGCTTCTTCACTTCCATATTCACTTATCGTTGAAATAAATGAAGATAAAAAGATGGCAATTAAAATTCCTAAAGTTTCAAACCAATCAAAATCTCTAAATAAAAAAACAATTTTAATTGCTAAAGCGATTAACAATATTTTAATAATTGGGTCTCCTAAAGATTCAATTAATAATCTAATAAAACCTTTAGACTTAATTTCTGTTAAAGCATTACTACCATTTTTTTTACGACTTTCATCAACTTCTTTGTCGGTTAATCCCGTCCATTTCATTGCCAATAAGTCCTCCTAGAAAATGATATGCCAAAATATTTATTTTATGAAAAAATACTTGTTAACTTTTATTTTCTTTATAATTATTTATTAATTTCTTTATTTTTATAAAATGATGATTAATACCTGATTTACCAATATGATATCCATATTTATTAGTAATTATTTCGGCTAATTCTTGATAGGAACTTTCAGGATTTTCCTCTCTTGCTTTGATAACTATTAAAGTTTTTTCATCTAATAAAGAGATTAAATCATTATCTTTTAAAAATTTAATATCTTCTAATTGATTAAAACCAGTTTTAATACTTTTTTCTTGATTAGCTATATCACAATTATTTAAACGATTAAGCATATTTTTATGATCACGATAAATTCTAATATCTTCAAAATAAAATAAACAATTTGGAGCTTCAAATAATCTAATCATATCACTTATTTCTTCACTGGCTTTTATATAAACCATATATCTATTATTTCTTTTTAAAACTTTACTATGAAATTTCATTTGATGTAATAAATTATTTAAAAAAATTGCATCATTTTTAATAGTAAAAACAAATTCTAAATGATATCCACTTGTAGATGGATCATTAATAGAACCATTTGCTAAAAAAATTCCTCTTACAAATCCCATAATTTGTTCTTTAGTTTTTAACTCATCAATATTCATTGAATGAAATCTTTTATTTTTATATATATTAAGATTTTCTAATATTTTTATAACATTTTCTTTTATTTCTAAAATATAAATTTGTTTAGCTCTTAATCTTTTTTGATTTCTAATAATTATATTTATATGAACATTAAATAATTCTTTTAAACTTTTATATATTCTTCTTGCTATAGCTCCATTTTCAAAAGTAAGAGTTATACTTTGTTTATTTATTACAGAATCATATCTTAAAATAGCAATTAATTCACTTATTAAAATATTTTTAGAACTTTCATTATTTACTATTTCTTCTTTTAATTTAGTCGAAAATGTCATTTATTTACCTACTTTCTTGGTTTTAATTATCAAAATTATAATACAATTTGTCAAAATACTCAATCTATGTTAAAATCCTTAAAATGGAAGTGATTTTATGGTTATTGGTATTATTTGTGAATATAATCCTTTTCATAATGGTCATCTTTATCATTTAAATAAAATTAAAGAAAAATATCCTCATTCTACTATTATATTATGTTTAAATGGTTATTTTTTACAAAGAGGAGAAATTAGTATTATTAAGAAATCTTCTAAAGTTGAAATTGCTTTATTAAATGGTATAGATATTGTTATTGAATTACCGGTTTTATACGGAACTCAATCTGCTGATAATTTTGCTTTAGCAGGAATTAAATTATTAGATGCTTTAAATGTTGATAAAATTATTTTTGGAAGTGAAACTAATAATTTAGAATATTTAATGAATATTGCAAAAAAACAAGAAAATTTAAATATAAATATAATGAAGAATAATTTAAAAAAAGGATATAGTTATCCTAAAAGTTTAATAAATTCTTTAGATGAATTAAAAATTAAACCTAATGATTTATTAGGTATATCTTATTGTAAAGCAATTTTAAAATTAAATTCAAATATTAAATTAGAAACTATTTTAAGAACTAATGATTTTCATGATACTTTATCTAATGAAGAAATTATAAGTGCAGAAAATATTAGAAAAAAAATTAAAAATAATAATGATATAAGTATGTATGTTCCAAATATAAGTAAAGATAATATTATTAAAATAAATTATGATTTATATTTTAAATTTTTAAAACATAAAATTTTAACTGATAATCATTTAGAATTATA
>CANRMU010000068.1 GCA_947631895.1 uncultured Bacilli bacterium
CCTCTTAACTGATGAAGAGTAGCAAGTCCAAAACGATCGGCATTAAAAATAATCATCATGGTTGCTAAAGGCACATCTACTCCTACTTCGATAACTGTTGTTGAAATCAATATTTTTGTCTTACCATTTTTAAAGTTATTCATAATTTCATCTTTTTCTTTAGCTTTTAATTTACCATGTAAAACTTCTGTTGGTACTTTACCATGAAAAGCTAAATCAAACTTTTCTTTTAAACTTAAAACGGTTTCTAAAGGCATATCTTCATTTTCTAAAATCATCGGGGCCACTACATAAATTTGATGATTTAATTTTATTTCTTCTAAAACTTTATATAAAACATCTTTTAATTCACTTTCTTTTTTAACATAAGTTATAATATCTTTTCTACCATTTGGTTTTTCTTTAATTATTGAAGTATCCATATCACCATAAATAGTTAGGGCATAAGTTCTCGGAATAGGCGTAGCACTCATAAACAAAACATCCGGTTTAACGCCTTTTTCTTGTAAAATATTTCTTTGATTAACTCCAAAACGATGTTGTTCATCAGTAATAACAAAACCTAAATTAGCAAAACTTAAATTTTCATTTAAAATAGCATGAGTTCCAATTAAAATATCAACTTCATTATTGCTAACTTTTTTCATAATCTCATTTTTATTTTTTTTAGTCATACTCCCAATTAATAATTCAACTTTAAGATTTAATTTTTCTAAAAGTTTTTTAATTGATTCATAATGTTGGGTTGCCAAAATTTCCGTTGGAGCCATAAAAGCTCCTTGATAACCAGCTAAGAAGTTTGCATACAGTAAAACTGTGGCCACAATAGTTTTACCACTACCAACATCTCCTAATAATAACCTATTCATTCTTTTTTTAGATATAAAATCATCTATTCCTTCACGAATACTTTTTAACTGATCATTTGTTAACTTAAAAGGTAAATTATTTATAAAATCATTTATTAAATTTTTATCTATCTTTTTAATAATCGTTTCTTCATTGACTTTTATTTTCTTTAAATATTGAACTTTAAATAAGAATAAAAATAATTCTTCATATATTAATCTATTTCTAGCAATATTTAATAATTCTTCATTATTAGGTTGATGAACTATCTTCATAGCTTCTTCTTTATTAATAAAATGATATTTTTCTTGATATTTACTAGGTAAATAATCTTCTAAAAGAACTGCTTCTTTTAAACCTTCATTAATTATTTTTTCTAAACTAGTATTTTTAATATTTTTAATACTATGATATACCGGAATAATTTGTTTTTCTAATAATTCCCCAAATTTTAAATTACTAGCGGTAAATAAATTTTTTCTTACGTCATATTTTCCTGTTGCAATTATTTTTTGACCAATCTTTAAATTAGGCCTTAAATAAGCTCGATTATAAATAACTAAAGAAATTAATTTACCATTAGTTATAACTTTCATTCTTAAAACATTTAAATTTTTTTTAATATAAGCAACTCTACTAATATCACTTACAATAGCATTAATAACAACTGTATCCTCACTATTTTCTTTATCTAATACTGTAGGAATAAGAATTTGATAACGATATGGATAAAATGTTAATAAATCATCTAATGTATAAATATTTGCTTCATAAAATGATAAAAGTGTTTTGTCTCCTACTCCTTTTAAATTTTGTAAATTCATATCATCAACCTCATTGTCTTTTCAATAATAATTTACTATCTTGATAAAAATTTATAATATCTAGAAAATTAATAAATTCTAAACTATTATCTACTTCTACTCGATTACAAAAAAAGATTCTTCCCTTACCATCTAAATTACCAATCAAAAAACCAATATTATCAATTCTAATTTTATAAACAATATTATCATCTATATAAAATGGTTTTATATTATATGTTCTTGCATACTTATCTATTTCATAATAAAGTAAATATAAATTTTCAGCATTATTACAATCTAATTGTGTATTATTACTTTTAAATAAAACAAAATAATCATCAGAAAATATCGGATACTTATTAGTAAAATTAATAAGCCAATTAAGATAATCAGCATTGTGAAATAAATATTCTTCTACTACTTCATTCATTATAATAACACCTACTAAAAGTATAACATGTAAATAATTTAATTTAAACTAAATTTATAGGTTTTTGCCCTATACAAAAAATAGACGAAAGACATAACTTACAAATGAGGAGGGTAAATATGTTATTTGATAATACTGATTTTAATTTTGATATTGGTTTTTTTAAAATTCCTGGTAGTGATTTTAATGTTGAAACAAGAACTGATAAGTTTTTAACACCAGAAGAAGGTTTTATGAGAGGAAATTTAGAAAAAGGAAGTTTTATTCCATATAAAAAATATACTTATTTTGAATTAAAAGCTGAAAATGAACAAGAAAGAATGCTTTTAAGATTAATGGCCTTATCATTTGCCATAAATGATTTAAATTTATATTTAGATTTACATCCCGAAGATATGGAAAACTTTCAATTATTTAAAAAATATGCTAATGAATTAAATGATTTAGAATTAGATTATGTTAAAAAATATGGGCCAATTGTTGTTAATGAAACTGATGGTGAAATGTTTAATTGGGTGAAAAATCCTTGGCCATGGGATGATAAGGGAGGTAGTATGTATGTTTAAATATGTTAAGCACTTAAATTATCCAATCAATATTAAAAAGAAAGATTTAAAAATGGCTAAATGTTTAATTACGCAGTTTGGGGGTTCTAATGGTGAGCTTGCTGCAAGTTTAAGATATTTTTCGCAAAAATTTTCAATGCCAGATGAAAAAGGAAAAGCCTTATTAAATGATATTGCAACAGAAGAATTAGGTCATTGTGAAATGATTTGCACAATGGTTAGAGAGTTGACTAAAGACGCCACAGTAGAAGAATTAAAAGCAGCTGGATTAGAAAATATTTATGCTGAACATGGTAAAGGAATTTATCCAACTGATGCATCAGGTGTACCTTTTACGGCAACTTACTTTGCTGTAACAGGTGATGTTATAGCAGATCTTTATGAAGATATGGCGGCTGAACAAAAAGCCAGAGCAGTTTATGAAAACTTAATTGATTTAACTAATGATGAAGATGTTTTAGGAGTCTTATTATTTTTAAGACAAAGAGAAGTTGTTCACTTTAACCGTTTTAAAGAATTAAAAGATTACTATAAGAAAAAAGGCTATTAGGCCTTTTTTATAATTTAAAATCAAAAATATCATTATCCGTCATATCTTTACCATCAAAAAATGTTTTAACTTTAACCCCATGAATCTTCGCAATTATATTATTAGGAAATTTACGAAGATAATTATTTAAAACTGAAGTATTCTTATTATAATAAGTAATCCCTGCCATTAATTTTTCATTAGCTTTTTTTAAATCATTAAAAATCTTTTTAAAATTATTTTTCTTCTCTAATTCTTCATGATCATAATAAATATTTTCTAATAAACTTTCTGCTTCAGTTAACTTTCTTTGCATTTCAAAATTACTAATTTTTTCTTTTTTTAATTCTTTTAAATCTTTTACATAATCATTTTTATCTTTTAAAGCATCTTTAATAGCTTTATCAAGTTTTAAAAGTAAATCATATTTTTCTCTTAAAACTTCATCAACCATTCCTTCAACATTTTCTATTTTAGTTAAATAAAATTGCATTTTATTATAAATCATAATATGTATTATGGCATATAAAGCTAAAAATGCTAGAATAATTAAAACTAAACCAAATATTCCCATATCAATACCTCTATTCTTAAGAAAATTATATCATGAGTAAAGAAAAAACAAAACTATTAGTTTTATTTTTGGTTCTCAATTATTAATCCTTTATAATATTTCCAAGCTAAAATTTTTCTAGCATGATTATCAATTTCACTTTCAGTTAAACTATTATTTTCTAAAGCTTCTTTTATATCATTTATCCCTGTTTCATAATCAGTAGTTATTATTAAATCATTACCTGCTAAGATGGCTTTTACAATCACATCTTTAATACCCGCAACAGCACCCATATCTAAATTATCAGAAATTATAACCCCACTAAAATTTAAATCATCAGTTAACAAATTATTAACTTTTTTAGATAAAGAAGCCGGAGTATCTTCAATACTTTTAACGGTATTATGACTTATTAAAACTGCTTCAGCACCAGCTTCTATTCCCACTTTAAAAGGTACAATATCTTTTTCCATTATTTCTTCTAAAGTTCTTGTATCAGTTGAAGTATCTAAATGAGTATCACTATTACTTCCATAACCTGGAAAATGTTTTAAAGTATAGGATACTCCTTTATTTTTACTAGCTTCTATTACTGTTTTAGCAAATATAGCTGTATCATCTGCATCTAATCCAATTGATCTATCATACATATAATCAGATGAACTTGTAGCAATATCAACTACAGGCGCTAAATTAAGATTAATACCTAAATCATATAATACTTTACTTTTATTTATAGTATCTTCTTTAATTAAATCAAAACCACCTTCTTTATATAAATCTCTTGGCGATTTAAAAGGTTCTTTAACTAACTTATCATTATTACTAATTCTAACAATCTGTCTACCCTCTTCATCAACAGCCGTTAAAAGAGATATTTTACTATTACTCTGTAAATCATTAATCATTTTCTTAACTTCATCAGAATCTTTATCTTTAAAATCTTTAGAGAAGAAAACAAATCCCCCAAAATTATATTTCTTTAAATCAGCAATCTGATTATCAAGAGGATATCTTACTAATAATATTTGTCCTATTTTTTCATCAAGACTCATAGTACTCAATTTTTTATCAGCTAAATCATAATAATCTTTAAATAAATCATTATTTTCTTCAATCTCAACAACTGTATAATTATCTACTACAACATCTTGAATATCTTTATTTTTATTTAACTCACCAGTATAAGTTAAATTAATTTCATTTCCTACTTCACCATCAATTTCACTTTTAAAAGTATACATATCATTATTATTATCTTTAATAGTTACTAAATCACTTTCTAAATTAACAATAGTACCTTCTAATACTGCTCTACTTTCTAATTTACTTTTATTATTCCAAGTAGTAATTACTATTCCAAATAAAAATACTAAAAATATACTACATAATAAGATATTTTTTTTCATAATCAATCCCGTCCTATAAATATTATATTATTTTTAAAACTTTTTTATTATTATTTTTTATTTTAAATGTCTAATAATGTTAAGTGAAAAAGGCTCTTTCTTTATTAAAAAAAATATGTTACAATTTTAATAAGTAAAGGATGGATGAAAAAATGGCTAATGAACCAAAAAAGAAAACAAGTAGTACTGCAAAAAAAACTACTACTAAAAAGAAAACGACAAATGGAACTACAGTAAAAAAGACAACTACAACTAAAAAGGTAGAACCTAAAAAAGAAGAACCAATTATTAAGGAAGAAAAAGTAATTAAAGAAGAGAAAAAGATTAATGAACCAAAATT
>CANRMU010000069.1 GCA_947631895.1 uncultured Bacilli bacterium
ATTTTAGTTAAAGATATTTAATAAACTGAAAAAACTAGCTTTTTAAGTTGAATAAAATAATTTGTTTTCATTGCAATCTTGTCTTAAAAAAAGTATAATGAATTTACAGGGAGGAAATATGTTAGAAGTAGAAAATCAATCTTGGCAAGATTTAGATAATTTAATTAAAAAAGTTTTAGTAAAACAAAAGAAGGAACTTAATGAAATAAAATATATTACCGAAAAAACTAATTATTTTTATCATCTATTAATGGGTAATTTAGAAAAGAAAATGGAAATAGATGAAAATTCTGTTCTTCTTGTAGATAAAGTTACTAATGAAGAATATCTTTCATATTATAATCACTTAACCAAAGCAATTTGTATTTTTAAAAAACCTAAATTAAGTTTTGAAGACTATTTTAATGGCGTAGTTAGAGAAATGATTTGGGAAGAAAGTAAACAATATTTTATTACTTTAGAAAAAGGAATTCTTAGAGTTGATGTTTTAAACTCTTATATCGATGCTGATATGGTTACAAGTTTTTATGATATTAATAAAATTGCAGATATTATAAGAGAACATAATTATAATACTTTATGGGAATTAATTAGTAGTTATGAATTTCAAACTAAAGCAATTCCAGAAAATACAATTTGCTCTGAGATAAGGGCCGATATTAATGGCGAGCCAAAATGTCAAACTATTTATTCAATAAATGATAAAGAAAAACAGTTTGTATTAAGAAGTACTACTAATAAAGAAAAAAATAAAGGTTTAAATCCTTTTGAAAATCATGAACAAGTTGTAAATTTAGCAATTCAATATCGTAATACTTTACAAAAAAAATTATAAGATGGTTGTTATATAATTTTTATTAATTATGTAGCAACCTTTTTAATATGAAAAAAGGAAGTTTTATTATTAAAACATTCCTTTTTATTCAGCTGATATTATAATCCTAACTTTACTTGTTACTAAGTAATTTACTTTTGGATCATTAGAATCAATGTGAACATCTACTTCATAAGAACCAGGTTTATAATCAGTTAAATCTATGTATGCTTCAATATTTTCAGCAGTTAATGGGTCAATAACTGAACTTACACCTTTAATTTGAACAGGAATACTTCCTTCACCCTCTAGATTTACTTTTAAACCATTTGCTAAATTACGATAAGTAATATGATTTACATCAACACTCTTTTGTTTTTCTTCACCAAATGATACAACAATTCTTGCATCAGTTTCACTTATTGAACGTACACCATTAGGTTTAGTAATATTCATTTTATATGTTTCAGCCCCATTTTCTCCTTTATTATTTATATCAATAGAAATTGGAACACTAGTAATTTTTTCTATAGATTCTTTCTCACCATATATATCAACTGTATAATCAGATTTACCATTAATAGTAATTGATGATATAGCTTTACCAGCAATTAAATTACCAGTTGTTGAAATAGTTATTGGAACAGTTGCTTTATATGTACTAAATGTAATATTAGCTCCAACCGTAACCGGAACAATTTCAATATTATCTAATGCTTTACCATTCTCATCATAGGCTACTAAAGGTAGATTATCTATTTCATAAGAACCAGCATCAGTAAATTTAGGATTTGCTAAATCAACGATAGCTTTAACAGTTGCAATTTTCTTTAAGGCATCTTCACTTCCTTTAACAACAACTTCAGATTGATCGAGCGCTACACTTTCAACTGAAAATTTTTCATTTAATTTATCTTCATTTAATAAATCATAAGATATTGATTTCGTTTCACTAACTTTTTTCTTAATAACAACACTTACATAGGCTGGATCAAGTTTATAACTAATATTATCAACAGTTTGATTATATGATAAAGCAACTCTTCTTGGATCATCACTTGGTTCATAATCAGTTAAATCAAGTACAACATCATGTTCACCTAATTGTTTAGCTAAATATAAAGCACTTTTACGGCCTGTTAAGATTATATCAACAGTATCAACAGCACCTTCTACAACATAAGCTTCTTTATTATATAATAAAGTAACAGGTTCATTTGCTAAAATCTCAGCTTCAGTTTCAACTAATGTTATAACTTGACTATCTACTAAGAAAAAAGTTATAACTGCCATTATTAATGATAAAAATAATAACACTTGAGAACGATTCAAAAACTTTTCAACATGAATCGGATTATTTCTTATTTTATCCATTAAATAAAATATTGCTCTACTAATTGGGGTAATTAAATGTTTATCAATAAACTTATATATACCCTTAAAAAATTTTATTATACCAGTTAGGACTTTACGCATTTATATCATCCTCACTTTCTACATCTGAATCATAAAATATTTCTGTTTTAGGTTTTAACTCATCCATCAATATTTTTCTAAATTCATCTAATGTTAAATTATATTTTAATTCACCATCATAGGCAATAGATATACGTCCCGTTTCTTCTGATACAACTAAGGCTAAAGCATCAGATTCTTCAGCAACTCCTAAAGCAGCCCGATGTCTTGTTCCTAATTTTTTACTTACATTAGGATTCATACTTGTTTTAAATACAGCTCCAGCACAAGTTATACGATTTCCTTGAATTATTACCCCACCATCATGTAAAGGACTATTAGGATAGAATAAATTACCTAGTAATTCGCTAGATATATCAGCATATATTTTAGTAGCACGATCTATATATTCTTGTAAGGAAATATCTCTTTCAATAACAGTTAAAGCTCCAATTTTATTTTTCTTTAAAAATTCAGTGGCTTTCATAATTTCATTAACCATTTTTTCTCTTTCAGTAACAGTTAAGGTTTTATGTCGTCCAAGTAATTGAGTACGTCCTATACTTTCTAACATTGCCCTAATCTCAGGTTGAAATATAACGATAATTGCAAGTGGTCCCCATTCTACAACATATTGTAAAATAAGACCCACAGTATATAAATTTAAAGCATTACTGATAACTTCAATTAATATAACTAAAATAACCCCTTTTAATATTAAAACCATTTTAGCATTATTTTTAATATTCTTTAAAACAAAATAAAATAATAACCAAACCACACATATATCTAAAATTTTTGTAACAATCGACCATAAACTAGCTAATGACATGTAACAACCTCTTTCTTATTTTTATTTGACTAAATAATTATAACAAAAAATTTAACATATTTCTATACATTATATGAGTTGTTAATCCTTTTTTAAAATGTTACACATTAATTTTTTTAAAATGTTACATTATTTATAATAATATAAAGAAATTTATTGATAGGCAAATCATTGATAATAGGCAGGAATAATTCGCCATACTTGTTGTAATATCTTATTTTTAAGATATTACAATTTATATTAGAATTGTTACTGGGTTCCTATTGTCAATGAGGAACTATCAATAAATTTAACATATCAAAATGTAACATTTCTAAAAAATCTTAACATACATTATATGAGTTTTACTGTCTAATAAGATACTGTTCTAAAAAAAGAGCCCTTAATTAGAAGAACTCAAATAACAAAATTAAAAGGCAAGCACTAGACGAAAGCCTTGGGTGCTGTTCGCATGACCGAAAGAATCAATGAAAGCAAATATGCCAGCACCCATACCATTGTTGTAAAAGCCACCACGTAAAACCCATGGATTTACTGAATTGACAAGCCATGCTTCATCGTTATACCAACTTCCAATTTGTCTTGATTGTGTTCCATATTTAATTGTTTCAAATGAACCCATTTCTTTCGTGGCATCTCCTAAGAAACCTCTGTTATACGTTGCACTACTTGTACTATAATCATATTTATCAAAGAATCTTTCATCGGTTGGTAAAGCTATTCCTTCGGTTACCTCTGAAATATTATGATTTACTTCTACTCCTGTATCATTATAAGATGGACAGGTTAGTTTTCCTTTGAAACTAGAGTTCCATACATTATGACGGCCTGATGATAATTTTCCCGTTTTTCCATCTCCTGTACTATTATCATCCATTCCACTCATCATGTATTCCCAAACTCCTCCACTCATATCATATATTCCACTATAATTACCTGTTGTACTTGCTACTACACTTGCTTTATTAAAATAATTGGTATTGTATGTTCCATCTGAACCTGCTGATGTTACTCCTCCATATTCATTACAAGCAAGAGGTGTATTACTACATAATTCATTTGTTCCTGTATATCCAGTGGTTGGTTCTAGTCTCGCTGCATATCCGGTTAAATAATCGGAATTATTATTGATTCTGACACTTGTATGACTTCCATATTTACTATATTGTAAATAGGCTACTGCTCCCCATTCCATGTTTTTCATCATATGACTATTTAAGGTTGCTTCATAATGTCTTCCAACTACATATGCTCTTGATACTTGAATACTTCGCCATGAATACGCATTTGGTTTAATGATTACTTTTTTTGATGCTTCAATAGCAGCTGCTTCATCTTCAGGATTTACTCTGGCAGCTCCTGTGTTTCCTACTCCATCATAGCCTGTTTCAAATTTGCCGACCCATATCCCATTTGTATTAAATGATGTGAATGCTGGATGTGTTAACCACTCTCCAACAGAGTCTCCTTTTTTTACTTCTTCATCTTTACTTTCAAATTCGATATTTATTATTTGTTCTTTATCTTCTTTTGTTCCTAGTCCATTATAGTTTCCTTCATCAAATATTTCATATCTGTATCTTGGTATCCACACAAAATAACTTTCAATATCACCTTCATCTATTGGTTCATTTGCTCCGGGATCTTCTATCCCATCTCTTAAAATAACGGCATTTGCCCATTTCTGTTCACTATAACTATACCATTTTTTTGTTTCATCTGCTCTTGTAACTTTTCCGTTTTCTTCATTGATTGTTATTGGTATTAAGTCTCCATCTATTACTGGATCTGTTCCATGTAGTATACTTTCGGTATATGGCTTTTCTCCTAATACACTTTCTACTATTACTTTTGATTTATATATACTTTCTTCTACTTTATCTTCTTTGGTTACATCTTCATCTAACCAGATTCGCAGTTCATATTCTTTGCTTTCACTTGGTTTTAATTTTCCTCTTTTTATTTTTCTTCCTTCTTTACTTCCTGTTATTTTATAATCATCATATGTTTCATATGCATTAAGCATTGTTCCTACTCCTTT
>CANRMU010000070.1 GCA_947631895.1 uncultured Bacilli bacterium
TGGGGTGACCCATACTTCTACTCAATAAAACGTCGTTAATACAGCATGTTTAAATATTACATTTACTGGCAAGAATGATATAACGTTAGATAAAGCTTATCCCATGAAACCAGAACAATTAGAAAGCTTTTTATCTAGTGCAACTCCATATCATTTTACAATTCATAATGAATGTAGTGAACTAGCAAGTGCAAGTATCAATTTAGAAAGTTTAAATGCTGAAGCAGAAAAACAATTAGAAGACCAATATATAAATGCTATTTTATATGAAAATGATTATCATGCTAATTTAAATAGTGAAAAAAAGTTAATTGAAAGAATCTACAATGATGAAAATAAAGTTTTAGAAAATTCTTTACATGCCTATAAATTACATAGTTTTACCTTAAAAGGTGGAGATACTAAAGAATTTAATTTATTACTTTACATGGATCCAGAAACGCCAATGGAAGAAGATAATATGAATGCTAGTTGGAAGGGAAAAATAACGTTAAGTGGTGAATATACAGATAATAAATTTATTAATGCTGGGACAATTAGAGAAATAAAATATTCTGATAATGATGGAATGTGGGGATATAAAGATAAATTAGTTAAATTAGAAATTCAAGATGAAATTAAGTCAATAAATGATGGTGATAAAATTTATGGACCATTTGATGAAAGTGCCGAGAAAAATAGAAGTGTTGAAAGTTATGTAGTATGTGAAGGAGAAGATGAAAACTGTATAGGATATTTACAAGGCGATGGAGGAATATATGCTAATGCTTTAAGTATATATCTATTTAGTAATTTTAATAATGTTTCTGAAATAGTTGGTTTAGAAAATATTAATACAAGTAATGTTACAAATATGGCTGGCATGTTTCAAGATGATTCAGCCTTATCAAATTTAGATTTAAGTATGTGGGATACAAAAAATGTAAATATTATGTCTGGTATGTTTAGTGGTCTTTCAAGTCTTACTGAATTAAATATCAGTAATTGGAATTTAAAGAGTATTCAAGGCGGTTCTCATCTTTTTAGTAACAATTCATCTTTAAATACAATAAATATGTCTAATTTTACTTTTCCTACAGATTGCAGTTATTTTTTTAATAGTTTAAGTAATTTAAGCAATTTAACTTTAACTGGAGCTAATACAAATCATGTAACAAATATGAGTTATATGTTTTATGGGTGTTCAGAATTAACGAGTTTAGATTTAAGTGATTTTGATACTACAAATGTTATGAATTATAATTGTATGTTTTATGGAGATACTAGTTTAGAATCAATAACTTTTGGAGCTAAGTTTACTTATAAGCAAGGAGCAACAACAGATTTTATATTTTCTAATTGTGGAGCATCAGATAGGCCAACAGACCAATCTTGGCAAGGAGTATTTAATTAATGTCAACAATACGCATTATAAGTGCGTATTTTCTTCTAGAGTAATTTTTTAATTGTTAATAATAAGAGAAATTTATCTTTTTTGACAAAGAAAAACCTATTTTGTCAAATTTATTATTTTTTAGAATTTTTGTCATAAAATATAATTTAAATATTTTACAAGAGGTGATAAAAATATGAGCAATAATTTAATAAATAATATGTTAGATAAAAGTGAAGAAGCATTTTTAATGGCAATAGAAATTTATAATAAACCTACAATTAAGTATAGATTAGAAGGATTTGCCTTTTTTATTTGTAATGCTTGGGAATTATTATTAAAAGCAAAGATGATAAAAGATGGCAAAAACATATATTATTCTGATAAGCCAAATAGAACTATTTCATTATCTAATTGTATTAAAAGCCTTTTTACCAATGATAAAGACCCAATTAGAAAAAATTTAGAAATATTAATAGGTTTGAGAAATACAACTACTCATTATATTATCAAGGAGATGGATACAATATATTTACCATTCATGCAATCTAATGTTTTAAATTATTCTCAAAAATTATTTGAATATTTTGAAAGAGATATAACTGAAAAAATAAATAGTTCATTTATGACGTTAGTTGTAAATAATGAAGAAATTACCGATGAGAAAATTTTGAGCAACTATGGTAATAATATATTTGATAGATATATTAAAATAAAAAATGAAACACAAAAGATTATTAGTGATAATTCAAATGAAAAATTAGCAATAAAAATAGATTTAAATGTTAAAATAGTTAAAGATAAAAAAGATGCTAAAACAACATTTAGAATAGCTAAAGATGGGGAAGAACCTATAAGAATTATTAAAGAATTAAAAGATACTAATTTAACCCATTGTTTTAATCAGAAAAGAGTTAGAGAACTAGTAATTGATAATTTAAAACGAAAGGGTATTGAAATTAAATTTACTCAATATGATTTAAAATTAATATGTGATAAATTTGATTTAAAAAGTAGTGAAAAATATTTTTATAAACATGTTTTAACAAATAGTTGGGGATGTACCCAACAATTAGTAGATTTTATTACTGACTTATTTATCAAAGAGCCATTTATATTAGATAACATTAAACAAGAATTAAAGAAACAAAAAGTAATATAAAAAAGCTTGCCCCAGGAGCAAAGGAATTCTAAATATATAAATATATATCTACTCTCATTCGAGAACCCAGCTTTAATCCTTCACAGGCAAGCACCTATTAGAAATATACTAGAAAAAAATTAAATTGTCAATTCTAGTATATTCTCAAAATTAAAAAATATGTGTTTAAAAAGAAAAATATATATTTACTTATATGTCAACAATACGCATTTATAAGTGCGTATTTTCTTTTTCTAGTGTATAATTTTAGTAGGTGATATCCTTGACAAATTTACTTGTTAAAAATATTTTAAAAACTTTAGAAAAAAATGGTTTTGAAGCTTATTTAGTTGGTGGAGCTGTAAGAGATTATTTACTTAACCGCAAAACTAATGATTTTGATATTGCTACTAATGCCTTACCAAGTGATTTAGTAAAAATATTTGGTTCTCCTTTAAAACAAATTGAGTATGGTTCATATAACTTACAACAAAAAGGTTTAAACATTGATATTACTACTTATCGGCAAGAACATAATTATAATAATCGTCATCCTAAAATATCTTATAGTCAAAATTTACTTATTGATGCCAAAAGAAGAGACTTTACTATTAATGCTATTTATCTTAGTAAAAATAATAATAAAATAGATCCTTATAATGGTATTGAAGATTTAAAAAATAAAAAAATTGTTTGTATTGGTAATCCTTTAGAAAAACTAGTAGAAGACCCTTTAAGAATATTACGAGCTATTAGATTTGCAAGTGTTTTAAATTTTAAGATTGATGAGGATTTAAGTAAAGCTATTTTTCTAAAAAAAGAAGAAGTATTAACTTTAAGTAAAGAGAGGATTAAAAAAGAATTAGATGCTATCTTTTTAGCTAATGGTTTTGCCTTATTAAAACATTATGAATTAGATAAATTATTAGATTTAAATTTTGATAATTTAGTTTATGTTTCAGATTTAGCAGGTTTATGGGCTCAAATAAAAACAAGTACTAATTATCCTTTAGAAAAAGAAGTAAAAAATAATATAAAAATTATTACCAATATTATAAATTGTGGTACAATAAATGCGTACGACATTTATGAAAATGGTTTATATTTAATTTATGTTTGCAGTTCAATTTTAAAAATAAGTAAAAAAGAAATTGATAATATGTATCATAAAATGCCAATTAAATCTTCTAAAGATTTAAAAATTAATGGTAAAATGGTTCATCAAATAACTAATTGTGAAGAAAAAGAAATTAAGAATATTTTAAAAGAAGTCACTGAATTAATATTAAATAATAAATTAAAAAATAATCGTAAACAAATTATTAAATATTTAGAAAGAAGGAAATTCTATGCCAATACTAGAGATCTTAAGTGAAAAACGTTTTTCAGTTTCCAGTCATTTGATTAAAGTGGCTATTTCTCTAAATCTTTCTTTAAATGAATTTTTATTATTAATGTATTTTGAAGATGCAACTGATAAAACTTTTGATGTTGCTAAAATTACGACTATTTTATCATTAGATGAAAAAAGTATTTTAAGTGCTTTTAATAAATTATTAAACTTAAATTTAATTAAAATGGAAACTAGTAAAGATAATTCTAATCGTCATTGTGAAATTATTAGTTTAGTGCCTATGTATAAATCTTTAGTAGAACAAAAAAATGATGAAGAAAAGAAGAAAACTAAAGAAAATATATTTGAAGTTTTAGAAAAAGAATTAGGTAGAAGTATTAGTCCGATGGAATATGAAATAATTAATGCTTGGTTAGAAAAAGGAACTAGTGAAGAAATGATTTTAGGGGCTGTTAAGGAAGCCGTTTATAATGGGGTAAGTAGTTTAAGATATATTGAAAAGATTATTTATGAATGGAATAAAAAAGGTTATAAAAATATGGTTGATGTTAAGAAAGGATTAGAAAGTCGAACTAAGAAAAGTGATCAAGTATTGTTCGATTATAATTGGTTAGATGAAGAATAAAGTAGAAGCTATTTTAGATTATTTAGATTTGTTATACGATAATCCTAAGTGTGAACTAGATTATAAGAAGGATTATGAACTCTTAATGGCAACAGTTTTATCTGCTCAATGTACGGATAAAAGAGTTAATATGGTTACTAAAGAGTTATGGAAAAGTTATGATATTTATTCACTTAGTAAAGCTAAAAATAAAGATATTGAAAAAATTATTAGACCAGTAGGAAGTTTTACTAAAAAAGCTAGTTATCTAATTGAGATAGCTAAAAGTTTAGTTCTTAATTATAATGGAGAGGTGCCAAATAACAGAGAATATTTAGAAAGTTTGCCAGGTGTGGGCAGAAAAACTTGTAATGTTGTTTTAGCTAACCTATATGATGTTCCTACTATTGCGGTAGATACGCATGTTAAAAGAGTAAGTACGAGACTTGGACTAGCATATTCTAATGATGATGTTTTAACTATTGAGAAAAAATTAAT
>CANRMU010000071.1 GCA_947631895.1 uncultured Bacilli bacterium
TTTCAAACAATGAAATATTTAACCCAATCAAGAAATATAGGCAGCTGGTATAATGATGAGGCATGGCTTGTCATTTCAGGCTATCCCTGGGTCACACGTGGTGGCTTTTACTCCGCTGGCACTTGTGCTGGCATGTTCTTTTTCAATAACGCGCACGGTCATGCGGTCAGCTTCGACAGCTTTCGGCTCGTTCTCGCCGACTAGGGGTTTACCCCTTCACCTGACTTTTTGTAATAATAAACTTTTTTTAGGGAATATTACTAAGGGTGAAGTATATGCCAAACATTCATAGTAATATTTCTTTTGCATTAGTAAATATTCCGGTGATTATGAATCCGGTTATTAAGAATAATGATACTTCTTTTAATCAATTACATAAGAAGTGTGAAAATCGGATTCGTTATCTTAAGTATTGTCCTTATTGTAAAGAAAATTTAAAAGAAACTGATATTATTAAGGGTTATGAATTTGAAAAAGGTGAATATTTAACTTTTGATAAAAGTGAATTAAATAAATTAAAATTAGATAATGAAAAAGAAATAGATGTAGTGTCTTTTGTTTTGTTAAGCGATATTGACCCATGTTATTTTGAAAAAAGTTACTTATTAGAAACTGAACATAAGTCTAAAGCTTATTATTTATTTTGTGAAGCTTTAAGGAAAACTAAACGAGTTGCGTTAGCTAAGACAATTATAGGTACTAAATTTTATTATTGTATTTTAAGATTTACCGAGTTTGGAATTATTTTAACTACCCTATATTTTAATGAAGAAGTAAAATTACCTGATAAATTTACAATGGGTAAAACAAATCCTAAAGAATTAGAACTTGCCATCAAATTAATTGATTCATTAAAAGGAAAATTTGAACCAGAAAAATATAAAGATGAATATAGTGAAAGAATTAAAAAAGCTATTGATGATAAATTAAATGGTAAAGCAATTAAAGCTAGTAAGAAAAAACCAACTAGACAAGTTAATGATTTAATGAAAGCCTTAGAAAAAAGTTTAAAGGCCAAGAAATGAATTTATTTAATAATCCTAGTTGGACACCGATGTTACTAGATGAAATTAAAAAACCATTTAATAATCCTAATTATTTATTTGAAATAAAATTTGATGGCATCAGAGCCCTTGTTTTTGCAAGTCCTAAAAAAGTTACAATATATAATCGACATGCTGTTGAAATAACTAATTTATATCCAGAACTTCAAGAAATTAAAAATCTTGTTAAAAAAAATACTATTTTTGATGGAGAAATAGTTTTAATGAAAGATGGTAAACCTTCATTTTTAGACTTACAGACTCGTGCTCATTTAAAAGATAAGAAAAAAATAAATTATTTAAGCATTAAAGAACCAGTTCTTTTTATGGCCTTTGATCTTTTATATGAAGGTTGTAATTTAATTCACAAACCCTTAATTAAACGTAAAGAATTATTAAGTAAGTATCAAGAAAGAGATATTTTTAATAAAGTTTTTTATATTATGAATGATGGTATTAAACTTTATAAAGAAGTTCAAAAATTAGCTTTAGAAGGAATAGTTGCTAAAGAAATTAATAGTAAATACTTAATTAATACTAGATCGGATAATTGGCTTAAGATAAAAAATTGGCGTGAAGAAAGATTTTTTATTGGGGGCTTTATTGACAATGAACAATTACCAACTATCTCTTTAATATTAGGAGAATTTAAAAATCATAAATTATATTATGTTGGTAAAGTAGTAATGGGAAAGAAAAGAAGTTTATATCAAAAATTAAAAAAAGAAAAAAATATTAAAAATCCTTTTATTGATTATAATGAAGACGCCAAATATATAAAACCTCTATATTCTTGTGTTATTATGTATTTAGAAAGAACTAATAATAATCATTTAAGACAGCCGATATTTAAAGAAATTTAGCATTAAATTTTCTTTACATATTCCATATTTTTTGCTATGATAATATCGAGTAAAAAGAATAAAGCGAGGTTGATTTTAATGCAAAAGAAACTACAAAAGTATATTGATTTATTAATTGAAATGGCTGGTAGTGAAAATGATTATGAAACTATTAAAGAAGAATTAAATGAAATTGATAAAGAAATAGATTTTAAAAAAACTGAATTAAAAAATATTAAAAAATCAATGAAAGATGATAAATATATTAAAGAAAATGATCGAATTATTGATGAAAATATTAAAATTGGTTTAGAAAATAAAAAGCAAGTATATCAATATGAACTTGATAAAACACTTAAATTAATTAATAAAGCCAGTGTAGATGAAGAAGATAATCATCAAGCTTTAACTAGTGTAGTTAGTCGTTTAAAATCACTTAATGCTTTAGTAGATGTTTTACAAGATAAATTAAAAGTTGTTGGTAAAGATAAAAACTTAAATACTTTTTATGAAAATATGATTGAAGAAGTAACTAAAGAAATCAGTGAACTAGAAAAGAAAAAAGAAATTCTTACTAAACAATATGATAAAGTAAGAGAAAGACTAGAATACTATGGTAATAATCGTAGTGAACTTGATAAAAAGATTGAACATTTAAATGTTCGTTTAGAAGACACTTTAGAGGCTTTATCAACTCCTAATTTTTATGTTGACGAATTATTAAAGAAAAAAGATGAATCAGCTGCGGACGAATTAATTAGTGAATTAGAAGAATTAGAAAAAAATCGTTTAAGTTTAATTACTGATCCAACCTATATTGGTAAAGAAGCAATGAAAATGTATATGGAAGAAGATTATACTTCAACTTTAGCTAGTATTAAAGAATTAGTTACAATTGTTAAATCTAAACCATATATGAATGAAAATAAAAAGAATTTAAATAATATATTAAAACAAGCTGAAATAACTTTAGATGAATTTGCTAATAATATGGATAATAATACTTATTTAGGCGATGATGTTAAAATTATTGAT
The DNA here is from genome assembly GCA_947631895.1 of uncultured Bacilli bacterium. Taxonomy (GTDB): domain Bacteria; phylum Bacillota_I; class Bacilli_A; order RF39; family UBA660; genus Ventrenecus. The sequence goes on from CANRMU010000071.1 coordinate 2,921, forward strand.
AATCGGATAGAATATTTAGAGCAAGAATTAAAATCTCTTAGTGAAATGATTAATGTAATAAAAGATAAAATTGTTGAAATTGATCGTAATGTTGTTATTAAAATTTCTGAAAAATTAAGTGAAACAGAAGATTTATATAATAAATTAAAAGATGATTATGAAGAATATAAAAAGATTGTTTTAGTAGATGATGATAGTTTATCACCAAGAAAAAAAGCTAATTTACAAGCTGCTTATAATCAAAAAAAGGAAGAAATGGATTTAGTTTATCAAATATTTGAAAACTATCAAAGTGAATTAGAAAAAACAATTATGACATCTCAAAAATTAGAAACAGTTGATTTAGTTAATTTAGAAAAAAGACAAGAAGATATATCTGAAGAAATTAGCGAATTAAAGAAATCTAAAGGAACTAAAAAAGCTAAAGATGTCTTAGCAATGGAAAAAGATAAAGCTACATTAAATCAATTATCTTTAGATGTTGATAACATCAAACATAGCCAAAAATATGATAAAACAGTTGATGAAATATATAGTGAAATAGAAAATTTATTTAATGATAATGCTAAAAGTGATGAAGTAGAACAAGAAGAAAAGACCCCTATCTTAAATAAAGATGAATTTGTTAATTTAAATGAATTTAAGATAGATAATGATTTAACTGAAGTACCTAGTTATGATACTAATCCAATAGAAAATAATAACGAAGAAGAAAGTAATCAAAACGATTCATCTGATATAAGCTCATTAAGTAGTGAATTTAAACTTTATGAAGAACCAGTTGTTTCAAATGAAACACCTTCTAACAATGAAGAAGTAGTTAAACCACTTGATGATAATTCTTTAAGTGGTGAGTTTAAACTATATGAAGAACCAGTTGTTCCAAATGAAACACCTTCTAATAATGAAGAAGTAGTTAAACCACTTGATGATAATTCTTTAAGTAATGAGTTTAAAGTTTATGAACAACCAGAAGTTCAAAATGAAATACCTGTAAATAATGAAAATACTACATCTCTTGATATTGATGCACTAAGTAATGAATTTAATACATATGAAGAACCACAAGAAGTTCCAAATAAAATACCTATAAATAATGAAGATACAACATCTCTTGATATTGATGCACTAAGTAAAGAGTTTAAAATATATGATGAACCATCTGAAAATAATGATGTAACATTTAAAAATGAACCTATTGTTGCGCCTTTATATGAAAATAATATCGAACCTCCAGTTATTAATCCAACACCAATAAATTTTCCGTCAGACAATGTTGAACAAGTAGTAGATTCATCATTTAAACCTGATGATAAGATTTTACAAACTGCTGATGAAAACTTAGAAGATACCAAGGTTTTCCCTCCTAGAAATAGAACAATTCCTAGTGAAGAAAGACACAAAGTAATTAATATAGAAGCTCTTCCAAGTAAAGAACCAAAAAAGGAAAATCAACCCGAAGTTTTAGCCCAACCTGTTGAATCATTAGAAGAACCATTTCCAACTTTAAATACTGAAACCCTAACAGAGCCCGTAAATGAACAACCAAAAGAAAATGATTATATTAGTTTTAATGATATACTAAATGGAGGCTACAATGGAAATTAAAAATAATACAATTATCACATTAGATAATAATTTACAATATGTTGTTTTAAGTGAAACCATCTATGAAAATAATAAATATTTTTTAATGATGGGTATGAAAAATAATGAAGTAGTATCTAATGATGTCGCCATTTTTAAAGAAGAAAATGAAGGATTAGATACTTATGTTGTTAAAGTTACTGATTCTAGTTTAATGGCTACTTTAACAAATTTATTAAAATCACAAATGGAGTAGAAATCTCCGTTTTTTTATTGTATAATATTAAACGAAAGTGAGGTTATTATATATGGAATTAAAAGGAAGTAAAACAGAAAGTAATTTAATGGCGGCTTTTGCTGGAGAAAGTCAAGCTAGAAATAAATATACTTATTATGCTTCTAAAGCTAAAAAGGAAGGTTATGAACAAATTGCTAG
>CANRMU010000072.1 GCA_947631895.1 uncultured Bacilli bacterium
ATGGTGTTGCATTTGCTGTTGCTGTTATGGTATTTTCACATACTGATAAAGCTAATGTACTTGTTGGTGGTACATCATCTTCATTTATATATGTTGATGTTACTGTTATTTTACTTCTAAACTCTTTATTCATTGAATCGGCATTTTCTACTGTTACTTTTTCATGCATCCATAATCTAAATTCAAAATTCTTTGTTTCATTTGCTTCTAAATATCCACTCATTAATTTATGAGCTTCATATGTATTTTCGATTGTTGTATCTGTTGGACTAGTTTCTCCTAATACTTTTTCTATTCCATCTTGCCCTACTTCATTTAATTTTACTTTTAAATAATTTGGACTTAATCTATTTGTCTCTAAAACTGTAGTTAGTGATTCTAAGTTTATTTGATATATTGCCATATCACTACATTTATTATGGACACTAAATTTATATGGTTTTAGTTTTCTTCCTTCACTATCTAAGATTGGATATGTTTTTAATAAACTTATATCATCTGATTCACTTTCAATATCAATATTTAAACATGCTGAATTAACAACATTTTCTGCTGTTTGCTCTTTTGTTAGAATCCAATAAGCATAAGTTGCACCTGCAACTAATAGTAATGTTCCTATTACTCCTATAGTTATAAATAAATATTTCTTTTTCTTATTTTCCATTTCATACCTCTTTCTTATGTTTAGCATTATTGAATGCTTTTATACTATTAACAATATTATATAACCAAATGGTTATATAATAAACAAAAAAAAAGTAAGTTTACACTACGATTGACATTGTGAATTATAAAAAACATATATTCATATTTTTTGTTTTAAATTTATCATAAGGGGATACATTTTATTGTTGCATTTTTTGATTATTTCTACTATGATGTATACAGATGAAGGAAACTTCATAAAATAAAAAAAGACATATCTAATTCGTGGAATTGGATACTCTTCTAAAATTTTTGGTTTTAGAAAAAGCACCGTTTAACACTTATGAGTGAAAAGGTGTTTTTTATTTTATGGTTGAAGAGCAATAATAACAAAAAAGCAAGTTTGCACTACGATTGACAAAGTTAATTGGTTTTCTATTTTAGATTTAAAATACTTTATTTTTCTTTACCTTATAGCAAAATAATCATAAAGGACTACATTTTATTATTGCATTTTTTTATTATTTTTGCTATGATGTATACAGATGAAGGAAACTTCATAAAATAAAAAAGAGATATATCTAATTATTCGTGTAATTGGATACTCTCCATATTTGTTTGTTGAAAAGCACCTTTTAACACTTATGAGTGAAAAGGTGCTTTTTATTTTATTTTAAAATTAATATAAACATTAGCATAAATACTAATACAAATATTAATATGATTAAATATTTTATTATATGATAAAAAGTTTTTTCTCTCTTTGTCACACAATTATCCTCCTTTCCATAATTTTTTATTTTATGGTTGGAGAGCACCTAACACTTAATTAGATATATCAATATTATTATAGCAAACTATATTTTTATGGTCAATAATTTTATCATATTATACTACACTTATTTTTTTTATACTGTTTAATATAATAAATAAAATTATTTTTTTAAAATTTTCTAGTTTTTTTATAAACTATTTCATCATTAGCTATTAATTCATTAATATAAATACCTAATGGTTTTAATAGCATCCAATCAATATTTCTTTTTTCATTTAAATGAAATTTTACATGATATGCTTTAACTGGATAAGAATCATTTATAAGATTAGGGACTAATTGATAACCTTCTTTTAAATTTAAATAATCAAAATGAAAATGAGCAAAGAAGTCAAAATAACTTTTATAAGTATTTAAATAATAATCATTTAAATATTTTTTAATAAGCGTATTTTCATATTCATTAATATAAACTGGTTTAGGCAAAATAATTTTTTTACCAGTATGATGTATACCAATATTATTATCATTTCTTTTTACTTCGCCAAAAACAATTGAAGCACTTGTATAACCTAGTGATTTAACATTTTCACAATTAACATCTAAATAGTCAATTAAATCAATACCTGCTAATAAAGCTCTTTCATCATGATTACCGCCTAAAATTAAATATCTTAAATCACTTTTAGTTAATTCCTTATTCATTTTAAAAGCTATTTTTTCCCATTGTTTAATAAAATCATATTTAGTTTTATCTAAATCTTCATAACGAATATCATAGATATCTCCTAAAATACAAGCTGTAGAAATATTATTTTTAATAGCATAATTGTTTATGGCATACATTAATGATTGAAAATAATTAGAAAAGTTTCTAATATGTAAGTCACCAATTATTAATAAATCTATTTCATCTTTAGTAGTAGGAAAATATAAAGTTTCTTTTGTATTTGCTTTTAAAGGCATTAATTGATAATAATTAGGAAAATTTATAATATTACTTTTTAAATTATATTCTTTACATAATGCATCAAAAATCATATTAAATTGTTGTTCATCTAAATTAATATCTTTTGCTAAATTTAAAAGTTCTTCTTTAGTTATTGGTTCTTCTAAATTTATTAAAAAATATTTTTTAATTTTTTCTATTTCTGCTACAGTTAAAGTAGTTCTTTCACTATAATTACTTACTTTAGATTTTAATTTATTTAATTGTTTTTCTTTTTCTTGTAAAGCTCTTTTTCGATCATTATTTAATTTTTCTTTAGATTTAACACTTTTTTCTAATTCTTTAATTCTCGTTTCTTTTTTATTAACAACTTTTTGCAAATTAGAAATAGTTCTTTTACTTTTTAAAAGTTCTTGTTCATAAAAATTTCTTAGTTGTTTTTCATCAGTACTTAAATTAAATAAACAACTGACATAACTATTTAAGTTTTCTAATAATAAATAAACATCTTTATTACAATCCTTTTTTAATAATTTATTAATTTGTTCATAAATAGAATCTTTAATTTTATTAGTTAAATTATTATTACTCATAACAATTTTTAAAAGATTTATTAAAATTAATAAATTATTACTATTATTTAAACTTTCATTCATTAATTCTAAAATTATTAAAGCTAATTCATTATCATTTATTTTTTCTTTACCAAGTAACTTATAAATATAATTAGCATCAAAAACTAAAATATTTTCTAAAATCATTTTTTTTATTCTTAATTTACTACCCATTATCACACCTCATTTAAGTTGCTATTATAAATTAATTATTTATTATTTTCAATAATTTTTGTAGCTTCCTTAATGGTTTTAGAAAACTCATTATAATCAGTAGTAATCCAATTAATTGGCAATTGATGTTTAAAGAAGGTATATTGTCTTTTAGCATAATGACGAGAATTTTGTTTAATTAGGGATATACATTCTTCTAAAGTTTTAGTTTTATCAAAATAATCATATAATTCTTTATATCCTATTGCTGTTTTTAAGGCTTTTGAATTTATATTTTGTTTATAAAAATTATAAACTTCGTCTAATAAATTAGGAAACATTTTATCTACTCGTTCATTTATTTTTTGATATAAAGTTTCTCTATTAGTTTCAAGACCTATCCAAATAATATCATCGTATAATGGTTTTAATTCTTCATTTTCTAAAGAAATATTTTTTTGAATTTTATTATATGCTCTTAAAAGTCTTCTACGATTATTTTTATCTATATTAGGAAATTTGTCTTTTACTTTTTCATATAATTCTTCATTAGATAAATCATATTCAATATCTTTAGTATTTTCTTCACTTAAATTATAATTATATAAAGCTGATTTTAAATAAAGTCCTGAACCTCCTACTAAGATTGGTACTTTACCAGCACATTTTACTTTTAGAATTGTTTCTCGGCAATCTTTTTGATAATGATAAATTGTATAATCATCTTTAACATCAACTATATCTAATAAGTGATGAACTATTCCTTCTTTTTCTTCTTCAGTTACTTTAGCACTTCCAATATCAAGTCCTTTATAAACTTGAACTGAATCAGCATTAATGACTTCACCATTATAAATTTTAGCTAAAGCAATACTAAGTTTGGTCTTACCAACCGCAGTAGGACCCACAACACATATAATCATTTGTTCATCTTCTTTCTTTAGTTAATTTTAAAGCATAATCATAGGCTCTTTCATATGCTCTTTTACTTATATCTTCTCCTTTTTTATTTAATAAATATTTAGCTTCTTCATAACTTTTATAACCGACATCTTTAATAAAACATTTTTTACTTTCTAAAGTCTCGCGATTATAATGTTCTTCTGTTATTAAATCACCTTCACTATAACGATATAAATGCGTATTAAGTAAAATAGTGTCAGATACATTACTATCAATATAATGTTCATATTTTTCTTTTACAAGTATTATTTCATTATGAGGATTAACAAATTTAATAGTTAAATAATTAGTATGTTGATAAAAAGAATAATATTCTTTTAAAAGAGTTAAGGTCGCAAAAGAAACTTCTTTTGCTCTAGCATTAAAAGAAAGTTTGGCAATAGGATAATAACCATCTATAAACTTATAACCAAATTCCTTTTCATCTTCATATTTAACAATTTTTAAACCTTTTTCTTCAATTTTTCTTTCCCAAAATTTTAAATAAGAGTAAATTCTTTCAATAAAAATTAAATTATTTTTATTATCAAAATGACTATCAATTTGCATTTTTTTCATTACTTCATGTAAATATAAATAAGCTTCATTTAAAATTAAGGTATTTTCATCTACTTCAGGTCTTTTTTTGCTTTTTAAAAATTTGATATTCATAAATAGTCCTTTCTAATTCATTACCCTTTTAAACATTCTTTCTAAATCATAATTACTAAATTTAATAATTGTTGGTCTTCCATGAGGACAATTATAAGGATTATCACAAGCACATAATTCTTTTAATAATTCTTCCATTGCTTCTTTTGATATATGCATATT
>CANRMU010000073.1 GCA_947631895.1 uncultured Bacilli bacterium
CATTCTTTTACCACCTTTTTTCTTTTTTATTTTTATAATATCATAAAAAACGCATAATTTCTCATGCGTTTATCCTGATTATTTTCTTTCATTAATTTACATCTAAAAGTATAAATGCTATAATAATTATATAAAGGAGGTTTTATGAGTTATATTACAAGAAAAAAACTATATCAAGAATTAGAAAAAATTAGAAAGAGACCATTGATTTCTTATGTAACATCAATTAGGCCTGGTTGTTCCGCACAAATGGCTCAAGATGTTTTACCTATGATAATTAAACAAATAAATAAAATTAGTTCTGAATATGACAGTATTGATTTGTTAATTATAAGTAATGGAGGAGATCCAATAGTGTCATGGAGAATTATTTCATTATTAAGAGAAAAATTTAAAAAAGTATCGGTCTTAATTCCTTATACTGCTTATAGTGCTGCTACATTATTAGCATTGGGAGCTGATGAAATTATAATGCATCCTTATGGTAATTTAGGGCCTTTAGATCCACAATTAAGTTTTATTGATATAAATGGTAAACCAAGAACCATTAGCTATGAGGATATCACAAAATATGTTGAATTTGTTAAAGATATAGGAATTACTGACCAAGAACTAATTCAAAGGTCTTTTGAAAAATTGACATCAGAAATACCTCCTACTTCAATTGGTTTTGCTAAAAGAAGTTCTCAATTAGGATTAACTATGGGGTAAAAATTATTAGCAACTCATATGGATGATGAAAATAAAACAAAAGTAATTTCAGAAACATTAAATACTAAATTTTATCATCATGGTTATCCTTTGGCTAGAAACGAAGCTAAAGAAATTGGATTACCCATTGCAAAATCAAATAAAAAGATTGAAGATTTATTGTGGGAAATTTATGAAGATTTTATGGATGAAATGGAATTTAACAATGTATTTAATCCTGAAGCACTAATAATGGAAAGAATTTCAAAACAACCTCAACCTGTTGCAAATATTATAAATAGTATTAAAGAAAAAATTAAGTTAGCTTGTTTGGAAAGTTGTTATTTAAACTGTAAATTGAAGAAGAATTAACAGCTACATATGTAATGCTTCCTGATACTTCATTAAATTCAAATGTAATGATGAACCAAGGAAATTGGGTTATAGAGGAGGAAAATAATGATAAATAATATAACTACTCTCGGAATACCGATAATAAATACATCACAAATGATAAAAATAGAAAGTAAACAAATAAAATCTCAATGTGTGCCTTATTTTTTTACTGCTAATGAAAATAACAAAAAAACTAAAGAAAATAGTTCAAAACATTCACAAACTAAAAATAATATAATTAAAAAATAAAATATTGGACATATTATATTTTAGGAGGTTAATATGTCCAATTTTATTTTCACATCATGTAATAATAGCATAATTAGATATACTAATGATAGTATTCTAACAGGCTTTATATACAAAAAAGATGATTTAAAGTATTACAACTTTACATCATCTTTTTCTATTATTATTTGAAACTTTAAAATTTAACCCTACTTTTTTAAAATATCAATGTATACTTCTTCACCATTTAAATCATAACTATCAGTTAAATCTTCTTTTTTAATTAAATCTACTGCTAAAGTTTCTTTTTTAATATAATCATTAAACATTTCTAAAGATTTAATAAATTTATCAGGACCATTATAATAAATAGTAATTCGATCAACAACATTCAAATCTTTTAATTTTCTTAAATTTTGAACTTTACTAACAAATTCTCTAGATAATCCTTCTAAAATTAATTCTTCACTTAATTCCGTATTTAAAATTACAAAATTATTATTTTCCATACCAACATTAAAGCCATCTTTAGCATCAACTCTAATATCAACCATTTCTTTATTAACTTTTAATTCCTCACCATCTAAATTTAAAGTAATTTCTTGATTATTTTGTAATAATTCAATTTCTTCATTACTTAAATTTAATAAAGCTTCACTAAATAATTTAATTTTAGGTCCTAAAATTTTACCTACAACTTTAAAATTAGGTTTTACTAAGAAGTTCATATATTGACTTAAATTATCAATAAAACTTACTTTTTTAACATTTAATTCTTCTTTAATTAAAGAAACTAAATCATTAATTATCTCTTTATTTTTACCATCAATTAAAACTTCTTTTAATGGTTGTCTTACTTTAATTTTAGCTTCTTCTCTTACATATCTTCCAATACTAATTAAATTACGAACTAAATCCATTTTGGCTTCAACATCTTCTAAGATTAAAGACCCATCTGCAACAGGAAAATCTTCTAAATGAACAGATTCTTTACCAGTTAATTTTTGATATATTTCTTCAGTTGTAAATGGTATTATTGGCGCGCATAATTTACATAGACCACATAATACTTCATAAGTTGTCATATAAACACTTTTCTTAGAATTATCTAATTCACTTTTCCAAAAACGATTTCTATTACGTCTAATATACCAATTAGATAAATCATCAGATACAAAATTAGTAATTAATTTAACAACTTGATTTAAGTCATATAGCTCATAATATTTAGTACATTCTAAGACTAAACGATTATATTTAGAGATTAACCATTTATCTATTTCTTCACGATCATTTATTTTAACCTGACAATCATCTATATCAATATGATCAGCATTAGCATACATTTGGAAGAAAGAATAAGTGTTTTTAAACGGATTAAAGAATTTAGAATGAACTTCTTTTACACCTGCTTCATCATATTTTAAAGGAGTCCAGACAGGAGATGCATAAAACATATACCATCTTACATTATCAGCACCATACTCTGTTAAAGCCACAGTTGGGTCAATAACATTTCCGGTAGATTTACTCATTTTTTTACCATTTGCATCTAACACCATATCATTAACAACAACATTTTTAAAACTAGATTTACCAGAAATAATGGTTGAAATACAGATTAAAGCATTAAACCAACCACGAGTTTGATCAACACCTTCGGCAATAAAGTCAGCTGGAAATTGACTTTCAAATAATTCTTTATTTTCAAATGGATAATGAAAACTTGCATAAGGCATTGCTCCTGAATCAAACCAAACATCTAATACATCTAATACTCTAGTCATGCGTCCATTACAATGTGGACATTTAAGATGTAGCTCATCAACATAAGGACGATGTAATTCAATTTTACTTACATCAATATCTTCAATTAACATTTCTTGTAATTCTTTTAAAGAACCAATAACATGTTTTTCGCCACAATCATCACAAATCCATATTGGCATTGGACAACCCCAATATCTATTTCGACTTATTCCCCAATCTACCATATTTTCTAACCAATTATTAAATCTTTTTGTACCTACATATTCAGGATACCAATTAACACTTTTATTAGCTTCAATAATTTGTTCTTTATATTCAGTAGTTCTTATATACCAAGCAGGTTTAGTAAAATAGATTAATGGTGAATGGCAACGCCAACAATGAGGATAATCATGATTCATCTTAATTTTCTTAAATAACTTATCATTTTCTTTTAAATATTTGATAATATCTATTTCTAATTCAGGTGAAGTAACAAGCGTACCTTTCCAAGGTCCTTCAGTATAACAGCCATCTTTTCCGACAGGATTTACAAAGGACACATTATTTTCAACACATACACGGTTATCATCTACACCATAAGCTGGAGCAATATGAACAATTCCCGTTCCATCTTCACAAGTTACATAATTATCAGCAAGAACTTCAAAAGCTTTACCTTCGACTTTAACAAATGGCATTAATTGTTCATATTTAATACCTACTAAATCAGTTCCTTTAAAGGTTTCTAAAACTTTAAAATCATCACCTAAAACTTTTTCAGCTAAAGCTTCAGCTAAAATAAATTTATAACCCATTGATTCTGCTTTGATATAAGTAAATTCCGGATTTACACATAAAGCAACATTAGCAAGTAAAGTCCAAGGAGTTGTGGTCCAAACTAAGAAATATTCATCACTATCTACTCTTTTAAAAGGCACAATTACGGTGTTTACAGATACATTTTCATATCCTTGTGATACTTCATTAGCGGATAATTCAGTTCCACATCTTGGACAATAAGGTAAGACTTTATTGCCATAATAGATAACTCCTTTTTTATCCATTTCTTTTATTAGCCACCATTCAGACTCAATAAATTCATTACTACAGGTTACATATGGATGATCACAATCAATAAATTGCCCCATCATATCGGTTACTTCATTTATTTCATCAATATTTAAAGCAGTAGCCTTATTACATTCTTTACAAAAATTTTCAATACCAAAAGCTTCAATATCAGCTTTAGTCTTAAAACCTAACTTTTTTTCAACATTAACTTCAATTGGCAAGCCATGAGTATCAAGACCAATTTTTCTTAAAACCCGATACCCTTGCATGGTTTTATATTTACAAAAAGAATCTTTAATTGCTTTGGCTAAAACATGATGAATTCCTGGCTTAGCATTTGCGTATATTGGCCCATCATAAAATACCCAATCCTTTTTCCCTTCACGATTATCAATAGTTTTATTTAGAATATCTATTCTTTTCCATTCTTCTAAAATATCTTTTTCAACATCATGAACATTTCTTTTGTCTAATTCTTTAAAATCTTTCATAAAATCTTCCTTTCATAAAAAAAGATGATACCAAAGGAGTCAATAAGACGGTACCATCCTTAATTTAACTTATTTAACAAGATAACGTTTGTTAATCCGCAAAGATTATATAAGTGATATTTATAAAACTTCTTTATTTGGCTTCCACCAATACCAAACTCTCTTTAAAAGACAATTTTTATAAACGTGTCTTAACTCTTTTGACAAATATATTATATGAAAAACCATTTATTGTGTCAAACATTTTTT
>CANRMU010000074.1 GCA_947631895.1 uncultured Bacilli bacterium
AAAAAGAGATTAATCATCATTATGCTCTTATTGGCATGGCTTATGTTAATAATGATTATCCTTTATATTATGATGCCATAAATGAAAAAGGTGTTGGGATGGCTGGTTTAAATTTTCCAAATAATGCCTTTTATCATGAGTTATCAACAACAAAAAATAACATAGCTTCTTTTGAATTTATCCCTTGGGTTTTAAGTCAATGTGCTAACTTAGAAGAAGTAAGAGCTTTATTAGAAAATATAAACATTGCTAATCTTAGTTTTAGTAAAGACTTACCAGCATCACCTCTTCATTGGATAATCTCTTATAAAGATGAATCACTTACAGTTGAAAGTGTTAAAGATGGTTTAAAAATATATGATAATCCAGTTGGCGTTTTAACTAATAATCCTACTTTTGATTATCAAATGTTTAACTTAAATAATTATATGAATTTAAGTATTGAGCCACCTGTTAATAACTTTGCCCCAAAAATAAACTTAGAAAAATATAGTCGAGGCATGGGCGCGCTTGGACTTCCTGGTGATTTATCTAGTCAATCAAGATTTGTTAAAGCAACATTTACCAAGATGAATTCCCTATCAGATAATAGTGAAGCATCTAGTGTAAGTCAATTTTTCCATATCTTAACATCTGTCGAACAACAAAATGGATGTGTCCATATGGGTGATAACAAATTTGAAATAACCATTTATAGTGCTTGTTGTAATCTTGATAAAGGAATATACTATTATTTGACTTATGATAATCATCAAATAACAGCTATTGATATGTATAAAGAAAATTTAGATAGTGATAAATTAATAAGCTATAATTTAATTACTGAACAACAAATATATAAGCAAAATTAGTTTTTAGTATCTTATAAATAAGGTCTTTTTTAGTATTCCTTACAAAAAGGTGTAAATTTTGTCTAATATTCCCTACAAAAAGGTGTAAATTTTGTTTAACATTCCCTGCAAAAAGGTGTAAGATATGTTATAATTGAATTAGTTAGGAGTTTGATAATGTGAAAAGAAAGATTTATGATGATTTAGTTAAATGGAAAAATACTAATAATTTTAAACCTTTAGTAGTATTGGGAGTAAGACAGTGTGGTAAAACTTTTATAATTGATGAATTTTGTAAAAAAGAATTTAAAAATTATAAAAAAATTAATTTATTAAATGATAGAGATGTTGTTAAATTATATGCTTCTGATTACTCTTCTGAAAAGAAATATAACGATTTAAAGTTATTATTAGATTTTGATTTTGAAAAAGAAGATAGTGTATTATTTATTGATGAGATTCAGGAAAGCGAAGAATTTATTTCGGAGCTAAAGTTTTTTAATGAAAATCATAGTAATGTTAGATTAATATGTGCTGGATCTTTGCTTGAAGTAAAGTTGGCTAGATTAAATAAACCATTTCCAGTTGGAAAAGTGTCTAGGCTGTATATGTATCCAATGGATTTTGAAGAATTTTTATTAGCGTTTAATCAAGAATTATTATTAAATAAAATTAAAGAGTGTTTTTTTAAAAATGAAGCAATGGGTGTCCTTCATAATAAAGCAATTGATTATTATAGAAGATATTTGTTATCTGGAGGTATGCCTGAAAGTGTAAAAGAGCTAGTTTTATGTGATAATGATTATTTTAATTACGATTTATCAAAGCTAAATGATATTATAGAGGACTATAAAAATGATATGAGTAATCACGTTACAAATTCAAGTGAAACTTTAAAGATTAGAAATATATATAATTCTTTAACTTCTCAATTACAAAATGCTTCTAAAAAATTTCAATATTCAGTTATTGAGGCCAATGCTAAATCAAGGGAGTATTTATTACCTTTAAATTGGCTTATTGAAAGTAATATGGTTCAAATATGCAAATGTGTTAAAAAACCTGAAAAACCTTTATTAGGGTTTGTAGATAATGATACATTTAAAGTATATTATTCTGATGTTGGAATATTTAATAGATTAGTTAATAATGATGCTCGTACTATTATTCTTGATGAAATGAAAATATATAAGGGAATTATTACGGAAAATTATGTTGCTAATCAGTTAAAAGCTAGTGGAATTGATTTATTATATTGGAAGGGAAGTAGAGATTCCGAAATAGATTTTTTAATTACAACTAAAGAAGATGGAATAATTCCTATTGAAGTAAAAGCTGAATTAAATACTAAATCAAAAAGTTTAAAAGTATATGATGAATTATATCATCCTAAATATATGATTAGAATTAGTTTAAAAGATTTTGGACTGCAAAATAGAGTTAAATCTATTCCTTTATATGCTACATTTTTAATTAAAGAATTATAGAGGTTTATTATGAGTGAGAAAGAATTAGATTCAAGTGTTTTTGAATATGAAGAAAAATATAAATCTAGTAACTATGAAAAACAATTACAATGGGATATGGCTATTGGACTTCAAGAAATAGATAGCTTAAAACCTTCTAAATATTTAGAAAAATTATTAGAAGAAAATATTGAAGATAATTTGACTATCGAAGAAGTAGAAAAAGAATTAAGAGAATATTATATTGAAAAAGAAAATAAAGATGAAATAAATCATAATGAATTAGAATGTGATTTTGTATCGGTTAGAATAGTTGAATTATTAAATGAAGATAAATTTGAATTAACTGTTAGTTATTTAAAATATGTTCATAAATTTTTATTTCAAGATGTTTATGAATTCGCGGGTAATTTTAGGAAAAAAGATTTTTCTAAACGTGAAATAATTTTAAATAATGATTCAGTTGCATATGGAGATTGTAAAACCTTAATAGAATCATTAGAATATGATATCTCTTTAGAAAGAGAAAAAAACTATCAAGAAATGAATATAGTTGAAGTTATCAACAATATAACAAAATTTTCATCTAACATCTGGCAAGTCCATCCGTTTAGAGAAGGTAATACTAGAACAACTGCAGTATTTATCGAAAAGTATTTAATTAGTTTAGGTTATAATGTTGATAATAGTTTATTTAAAGATAAATCTGTTTATTTTAGAAATGCTTTAGTAAGAAGTAATTATTTTAATAATTCTTTAAATATCAAAGAAGATAGTAGTTATTTAATTAAATTTTATGAAAATTTATTACTAGGTAAAAATAATAATTTAATAGTTAAAAAATTATTTGATTAGAAAAAATGAAAAATGTTAAGGAGTTTTAATTATGAAAAATGCTATAAAAAGAGTTTTGTTTGTTGCTTTAGGTATTATTTTACAATTTGGTTTTTTAATATCTATTCAATTATTTTTTAATGATAAAGTTGCTATTATTGGGTTATTTTATGAAATTGCAAGTGTTTTAATTATTTTAGGAATTTTAAAAAATAGTACAAGATTATCTAATGATTTACCTTGGATAATAATTATTTTACTATTCCCAATTTTTGGAACAATTTTATTACTTACTTTAGGTCGTAATTATACGAAAAATAAGTTATTAAAAAATATTAATGCTAAAGAAAAAGAATATGCTAAATATTTAAAACAAGATGAGAAAATCAAAAATGAAATAATAAGTAAAGATTTAGGTAATTTAGAGTATCTTATGAATCGGACTAATTTTTTGGTTAGTAAAAATAATGATATTACTTATTATGAATTTGGAGAATTTTTTTATCCAGAATTAATTAAAGAATTAAAGAATGCTGAAAAATTTATTTTTATGGAATATTTTATTATTAATGAAGGAAAAATGTGGAATGGTATCTTAGATATATTAAAAGAAAAGGCTAGTAATGGAGTAGATGTTAGAATTTTATATGATGATATGGGTAGCATTGCGATGTTAAAAACTAGTTATCCTAAAGAGTTAGAAAAATATGGAATTAAGTGTCTTCCATTTAATAAGTTAAGTCCTTTTAGGGGTATCTTTATGAATAATCGTGATCACCGAAAAATGACTATTATTGATGGTAAAGTTGCTTTTTCTGGTGGTGTTAATTTAAGTGATGAATATATTAATGTTAATAGTAAATTAGGAATTTGGAAAGATAATGGTATTAAAATTGTTGGTGATGGAATTTGGAATTTAACCGTTATGTTTTTATCTATGTATAATGCTCTTAGTTTAAAAAATGAAGATATTTTAAAATTTAAATATGATTTTAAAGATAAAAAAGATAATGATAGTTATGTTATTCCTTATGGGGTATCACCACTATATAAAGATTTAATTGGGGAAGATGTCTATATTAATATGATTAGCAGTGCTAAAAAATATTTATATATTATGACTCCTTACTTAATTATTGATACTGATATGGTTAATGCTTTAATTAGGGCTTCTAAAAGAGGTGTTGATGTTAGGCTTTTAGTGCCCGGTATTCCTGATAAGAAAATTGTTTATACTCTAACTTCATCATTCTTTAAAATCTTACATGATAATGGAGTAAAAATTTATGTATATAAAAATGGTTTTGTTCATTCTAAAGTCTTTTTATCAGATGATGAAAGAGCTGTAGTTGGAACCATTAATATGGATTATCGTAGTTTATACTTACATTTTGAAAATGGTATTTATATGGAAAACGTTAAAGAAATTAAACATATTAAAGAGGATTTTGAAAAGTCTTTTAGTGATAGTAAAAAATTATCTGATAAAGATGTTAAAGTTGGATTCTTAAAATCTTTATGGCAATCTATTTTACGTTTATTTGCCCCATTATTTTAAAAGAAAAAAGATACTAATCAATTTCTAATATAGTATCTTGATATCCTATTCCAGAAGGAATACTTAATCTAGCAATAATACATAATTCACCATCGTCATTTACAAAATAT
>CANRMU010000075.1 GCA_947631895.1 uncultured Bacilli bacterium
AAATTAACTCCTTTAGGAAATCCTAAATTTTTTTTATTATAAATAACTTTTAAATCTTTTTGATTTTTTAACCAAGAGACTGTTTCATCATTAGAATTATTATCAACAACAATTATTTCATAAGTATCTTTACAAGTATATTTTCTAATACTTTCAATACATTCTTTAGTGTATAAAAAATTATTATAAGTTAAAATAATGATTGAAGTTTTATTCAAAATAAATCACCTATAAAAATATATGAAAAAAACTTGTAAAAATTTTACAAGCTTATTTTCTAACTAATCCAACTACATCTTCACTTTCGAAAAAACCTTCAAGATTACTTGCATCCTTAGAATATGGATTTAACACTCCATATCCAACAACATAATAACCTTGTTCTACTAAACTTTCTACTTCTTCCATAGTTTTAACTGTAATACCACTTTTACCATCACTCATAATTACTGAACAAATTACTCTTGGTAAATTATCTTTATGAATAGATTCATGACCTTCACTATGTAAAATTAAGGAATACTCATCATTTTGTAAATTAGCATTTTCAGTTATATTAACAACATCACCAATACTTCTTACATTAGATAATTCTATATCGCTTTTTGGTAATAAAGATTCAAGGTTTTGTAATTCAGCTTTATAAGTATTCAATAAATCTTTTTCGTCTTTAATTTCACTTAATTTTTCAACACTTTCATCAATCTTTAATTCAGTAGTTTTAGATTCTACTTCAGTTTGAATTTCTTGAGTATCATTTGGAACAACTTCAATACTTTCAATTTGGAAATTTTCATCTGGAACAACAGTTACTTCTTCTAAGCCAAAATGTTCTAAAATTTTTTCAGTACTTATTTCTGTTTCAACTTCAATTGATTCAGTTTCCTCTATTGTTTCACTTTCGGTTTCGGTTAACTCTTCAGTTTCTGTTTCTGTTTCGCTTTCAGTTTCGGTTAACTTTTCAGTTTCTGTTTCACTTTCAGTTTCAGTTAACTTTTCAGTTTCTGTTTCTGTTTCGCTTTCAGTCTCAGTTAACTTTTCAGTTTCAGTTTCTGTTTCGCTTTCAGTTTCGGTTAACTTTTCAGTTTCTGTTTCTGTTTCACTTTCAGTTTCAGTTAACTTTTCAGTTTCAGTTTCTGTTTCGCTTTCAGTCTCAGTTAACTTTTCAGTTTCTGTTTCATCAAGAAAAGATAAATCTGCACCTATTCCAACTAAAATTTTTTCAGGGCCAATATAGTTTTCTGCAGTTTCTTTAGAATTTGCACCATACCCTTCTAAATATGCTTCAGGCCCAACTATTTTTTCTTTTAAACCAACATCAAGATTATCTTCATCACCATAAATAGCTAAATCATCGTTTTCATAAATTAAAGAATTATGTTTTAAATTATTTTGATAATTGTTATATGCTACCCCACCTACAGATGTCATAGCTAAAACTCCTGCAATAATTCCTGTTCCCATAAAAGTCATTCTTCTTTTAACTTTTAAATAATTTTGGTGAATTTTATCAAAACTTTCATTAGACATTTTAGCTAAAATATTTTTTAAACGACCAATTTTACTTGCTGATTTTTTCAAACATTTTTGACGTTCTAAATATATACTTCGATCATAATTATTTCTTAAATAATCACTAAATACTTCTTTATTATTTCTTTCATTATCGATATCTGTTTGTTCTAAATATTCTTTAGACTTTTTAACATTATTATAAATTTTATAACTGATATCATTTATTTCATGATTTTCATCTTTTTTTATCAATTTTTCATATGATTTTTGTTTTTTTCTAAGTTTTTTTAACATTTTTTTAGCATCAGTAACACAAATTTTATCAGCATCATATTTAAAATCTTCTGCCGTATATTCTCTTAAAGTTTTAATTGTTAAATAATCTGCTTTCTCACCAATAGTGATTTTTTCAAATAATTTTTTCTTTTTTGTATCTGAAACTTCTTCTTGATTTTGTTTTTTATTAACCATTTCTTGTTCTTTACGACTATTTTCATTAATTAATCTTATAATTTCATTATGATAATAATCTAATAAATTCCAATCATTTTGATCTGGATTTACCATTTTTTCGATTTTATCTATATGAGCTTTCATTTCATTAATATTTTTTAAAATTTGACTATCATAATTTGAACTGTTGCCAAATCTATTTTCTAAAGATTTAAGCCAATTACGATATTCATTTAATTTTATTAAAGCTGCACTTACATCTTTTTCTTGATTAGAGTAATGATTTAATGAATTACTCATATTTTTTAAAGCACTTAATTTGCCTTCGAAATATTCATCATTATTACTATGTAAAAAATATTCTAAACTATCTTTTAAATAGTTTAAATTATTAATCATTTCTGATATATCACTTATGCAAACAGTTTCCTCAACTAAATTTAATAATTCAATACATTTAAAATAAATGTCTTTAGTATCTTCATTAGTATGATAAGATTCAAGAAAATTTTGATATTTTACTCTTAAATCATTTTCTTCTAAAACTGCTTGTTCACTTATAAAACTATTTCCAGTCCATTCATAACCATCTTTAAAGGTAATTGAAACAGCCCTTCCATATTCATTATAAATAATCATTATGCCATCAAGCATAGTTAAAAAATAATAACCATCATCAAAATAAAATTCAACACCTTTTTTTATTTTATTATTAAAAATTTTAATAATAGTTTTATCATCAGATTTACGCACATAATTAACTATTAAACTACTTCCTAATATTTCTTTTCGATACTTACGATCAGCAAAATTCCGAGAATTATCCTTAGCAATTTCACTATATAAATTTAAAATTTTTGATTTAATTGTTTTCATAATAAAACAACCCCCTTCAAATTGTTTAATAATATACACTATAAAACGGTATTTGTCAATTAAAAATCGCATTTAAAAAAGCCCCTTAAGGCTTTTATCCTAATAATTTATCTAAATCAACATCACGGTCATGTTTAATTTGTTCCCAATTGTCAGTCTTTTTAAATAAGCAAATAATATTAATTGGAATCCATGTTGCTAAGAATAATGAGAAGAAAATTATTCCTGATAAAATATTTTTAGGATTTTTCTTATTATATTTGACAACAAAGACATTCATTGCCACATTAATTATATAGAATACTACAAAGAATAGTAATCCTGAGGCATATAAATATGAGAAAAAGTCAAATAACTCAATTCCACAGATACTAAAAATCATTAAGACAATTGATAATAAGAAACCAACAATAACCATAATTGGCGATAAATACATAATAAACATATCAAAGCAAGCGATTCGACCAGTTTTAAAGAATTGTTTTAATAATTCTAAACCATAAATTCTTAAACAACTATAAGTACCACTTGTCCAACGTTTACGTTGCTTCCAACTAGCCCAAAAACTTTGGGGATGTTCATCATAAGTAATGGCTTCTTCAACAAAAGCTACTTGAATACCCCTTAAAGCACATTGACCAGTAAATTCAGAGTCTTCAGTTATGGTTCTTGTATGAAAACCATTTGCTACAACATTTTTCTTAACCATAAATCCTGTACCATTAATTGCTGCTGAACCAGAATAATTCATTCTTGCTCGATTAAAGAAGAAATTTTGAATAAAATAGAATAATGTATAAGAACCGGTTAACCAATTATCACCCATATTTTTAGCATCTCTAAATGCTTGAGCAACTTCAACGCCTTCACATAAAGCATCATTCATTCTTGCTAAAAAGTCGGGATGCACTAAATTATCGGCATCAAAGACTACAAAGGCATCTAAATCATCTCTTTTAACTAGCTTTTTAAAAGTATCTTCTAAGGCATCACCTTTTTGTTTAACAGGCACATTACAATGAATAATTGTTGCTCCTGCTTCACGTGCCACTTTCTCAGTATTATCTGTACAGTTATTAGGCACTACAAAGATTTCAAATAAACGACTTGGATATCTTTGTTTTTGCAAACTCTTTATTAATGCTGGAATAACTTTTTCTTCATTACGACAAGCAATAACAATTCCGAATTTATATTTTGGTTTATGTCTACCAAACATACTTTTATGATAATTTTTAAAACCAAATAGTCCGGTTATTGCAAAATACATTCCATAAATAAATGTTATTGCAAAACATATATAATATAAAACAACCATTTTAATCACCTACTTTAATTCTTTCTAAAATATCAGTCTTGGAAATTCCTAAGTTTTCCAAAGTTTCTATTTCAGCGTCAATCTTATTATAACACGTTTCTACTGTATCGTGTAAAATTTGATCAATCTTAGCAGTAATAAATGTTCCTTTAGTACTTTTACTTTGAATAATATTTTGATTTTCTAAAGCAGTATAACTTTTTTTAACCGTATTTGGATTAATTCCTAAAGTATTTGCAAGTTCTCTAATACTAGGAATTTGATCTTTCGGTTTCAAAAAACCTTCCAATACATTTCTTTTAACTTCATTAATAATTTGTTCATATATTGGAATTCTGCTTTGTTCATCTAATGTAATCATTTTTAAAACACCCCAATTCAATTTTGTACTATTTGTAATAGCACAGGTAAATTATAGTACAAAATATGTTAAAATGCAAGTTTTATTCCAATGGTGCATAAATTTTCCTTTTAACCAAAAATAGACATAAAAAAAATGAAAAACTAAATATTTTGAGAAATTAA